>NZ_AEXS01000140.1:0-105893 GCF_000204455.1 Paenibacillus sp. HGF5
TAACACTCCGCCGCCATCGCCATATCGTGAATATGTCCATATTGACGGGCAGCCTCTATCGATTGCTCGTATAATTCCTCGGCTTGCCGGTTCCTCTGCGTCAACCGAAATATCTCCGCTTTCATCAACAAATATTTATGCTGATAATTTTCGGGGCAGCGAGCGGCGTATTCCTTCATTTTGTTTAGCCGCTTGCGCAATTTCCCCATATAATCGTTCTGCACATCCAGCGGGGCTTCTTCGTAAAGCTGTGCCCATACCAGCGACTCGTAATAGTATTGAAGAATCGGATCACCGGCCGTTTTCCGCTTTTCCAAGATAATGGCTGACCTCGCTAACGCTTCATTCGCTTCCCGATACTCGCCAAACAGATACCCCGGCAAATATCGATAAATGCATACTAACTCTTCAATCATATCGAATGAATCCCCGTGAACCGACTCGGCAAACTCCGCGTCCGTAATCTGCCCGGTATCGAAGGGATCATCAGGTGATCGAACACCCGTCAACCGAATGAGAAGCGCAATAAATACTTTAAGCTGCTTGGAATGAAGATGATTATGATGTCTTAAGAAATTCCCTGAGCTTGCGATTAGCCGGTCATATATCTCACCTAAAGGATGACCAAACTGAAAGAGAGAAGCACAATTGATCAGCACACTTTGATTCCCTTGCCATAAGTCGCCGGATTCTAACCCGATCTTGCCTACCTTCTCGGTAAATACCCCGAGCAGGGCTGGGTCGTATCGCCGCCAACTATCGGAACACAAAGTAAAGGCGGTCAGTGTTCTCACATGCAGCTGCGGATATGGTTTCGACAAGCGATAGGCGAGCATTCCCCATTTAAATGCCTCTTCATGACGAAAGCGATAATACATGAACAGGGCGTAACCCATAAACCCGATGGAGGCCTCCGGGGTTATGCCGTGACGCAGCGTCATATCGACGATCGTTAGAGTATAAGAAAGCCATTCCTTCCGATTGACATAGAACGAGGCATTGCTCATATGGACCAACGCGGATATGGCCAGCTGCCGGGACGCATCCGTCATAGGAGGCAATTGATTCAGTTCTTTCATCGAATACTTGCCTAATTTCCGCTTTAGCCGTAACCACTGGAGAGTCAATCCGAATGAACCGAAATCAGACGGAAAATCAACTTGCAGCAGCCTTAAGGCATCTTGACCTAACGAGATCACTTCCCCATAATGGTCCTGACTTGCCTTCAGATGCATCTTCAGTACACAAACCGATGCTTTGTCCAAAGGGGTAACCGCCTTCTCCATCAAAGATTGGAACAAGTCGTGGGCGAGCTGGAAATGGGCACATAAATATTCCAATTCCGCTCGTTCCCGGTTAGCCTGAAAAGCGAGCCCATAATTTGTCCCCCAGTTATCCCCGTCCGCCTCCAAATAAGCCGTTGCAAGGCGCATATATCGCAGAGCAGTCTCGTAGGCGGTCGATTCTTTTGCCTTCAAGCCTGCCCTAAGATTCAGCTCCGCCATCCTTGTTCTCTGTTCAGGTTGACGGTTCCGCTCCACAGCAAGATTCATATGATTAACAGCTTCAAATAAAGCCTCCGTACCATCTCCCTGACCGAGATTCATTCGGTCAAGGAAGAGCAAGCCGATGCTCCAATGCAAATCCGAGCGTTCTTCTTCCGGAACAAGCGTGTAAGCCACCTGCTGGATGCGGTCGTGTTGAAATTTATAGGAGCTTCGGCTGCCGTCGTTGATGAGCTGCACCAATGACATCCTTTCTGCCATCTCCAGTTCCTTCGCCAGTTTCGTTATGTGGAGCCCGGATATAACGGACAGGGTTTCCAGATCGAATCGGTCTCCGAGAAATGAAGCATAGCCGACTACATTCTTTGTGGATGTTGGCAGTACCCGCAATCGATCCGTCAGATAGGAGACCGCATTATCGGGAATGTTCATTTCGGCAATAAACGGCAAATCCCATGACCAGCTTTTGCTCGATTGATCAAAGAAAACATGGCCATGGGCAATTAAATCTCCAAGAAACTGCTTGAGAAAGAAGGGGTTGCCGTCTGTCTTCCTAAGCAAGGCAACAGCCAGCTCCTCTACATCGTCATCTTTATGACGCATGACATCCTTTAACAGCTGGTTTATATCATCCAAGGCGAGAGGCTGGAGATCGATATGATTCCGTATTATACGATCATGAGTCAAGCGGTTTTCTAATCGACGAATCAGGTCGCCATCTTGATCGCGGTAAGCCAATGCAACCAGCAGATGCTTGGTTGCTCTGTCGTCCAGAAGAAATTCCAGATATCGAAGAGATGCTTCGTCCGCCCATTGAAGATCGTCAAGAAATAGAACAAGGGGACAGTTCGGACGAAGGAACAACTGGATAAATCGGTTCATGATCAGATAAAACCGTTCCTGGGCTTCTACGGGCGGCAGCGGTTGAACAGGCGGCTGTTGGCCTATCAGCAATTCCAGCTCGGGAACCCGTTCAATCAGAATTTTCCCGTAATCCTCAACCGCTTGAAGAATCCGCAGCTTCCATACTTCGGCCTGCAGTTTGCCCTCGGTCAGCAGTTGACGAATCAGTTTACGGATCACCTGAATCCAAATATCGTAAGGCTGAGCCGTCTGATGGGTGCCGAACTTGCCCCTGATGAAGAAATAGTCCATAGATGCAGCCTGATCCAGGGCTTCGATGAGAAAAGAAGTTTTTCCTATCCCCTCCGTACCGCTAACGCCAACCAGCACAACAGACCCGCTAGCCGCCCTCCGCACTGCATCCTGCAGCATCTGCAGCTCAGCCTGCCGCCCGTAGAATTGGGCCGATTCCACCCATCGTTCCGGTATATCCCGGCTTCCGAGTCGGAATGGTTCCACCTCGCCTGTATCCTGAAGCCGATTGAAACACTCCTCAAGGTCCGTTTGAATTCCGAATGCGCTGACATACCTATCGCCGGGCATCTTCTCCATGCATTTCTGTATAATATCGGACACTATTTTGGGGATGAAGGGGAATTTGCGGTGAAGAGGCTCAGGGGTACCGGCAAGATGGCGGTATACCGTATTTACAGGGTCGATATGTTCAAAGGGTAAAGTACCGGACAACCACTCGTATAATATGATCCCGAGGGAATAAAAATCGGATCGGTAATCCGGCGTCATTCCCGTTCTGCGTGTCTGTTCGGGCGATATATAAGGAAGAAACGCATCCGGCCGGCTTAAAGAAGACAGCGGGCTTTTGCCCGCTTCGGTTGAACACATACGAATATCGATCAGCTTCACTTCATAGGTGCGGGGATTGACCATCAAATGAGAGGGCGTGATTTCGTTCAGCGTCATATTCTCTCGATGAATCCGAATAAAACAATCGGTTATGGCAACAGCCATGCGCAGGAGATCCGGAAGTTCCGGAACGTCAGAATATGCCCGCAGCAGCTGTTCCAATGTAACCCCGG
Source organism: Paenibacillus sp. HGF5 (assembly GCF_000204455.1). Classification (NCBI taxonomy): domain Bacteria; kingdom Bacillati; phylum Bacillota; class Bacilli; order Caryophanales; family Paenibacillaceae; genus Paenibacillus; species Paenibacillus sp. HGF5. Next base: position 3,446 of record NZ_AEXS01000140.1, read on the forward strand.
CCATCTCTTTCAGGAGAAGAACCGGCCGATCTGCGATCATCTCCAAGCTGTACGCTTCCAAGGCTCCACGGCCATCCAGCTTCTTCAATACGTCATACTCGTATCGAAAAGCAGCCACCATGGCCGATTCCGGACCTGCATCGCGCGTTGTCTTGGCTAAGACGCGCAAACCGTCGATAGAACGCGAAAGTCTAAAGAGTTGAATGTCTCCATTAGTATGGATTACGTCCAATGTTTGATATCCTGGCAATTCAAACATAAAGTTCCACTCCCTGATTATATGTAAAAGCGTGTTTAATGATCGCAGGCTAATTAAGGCTATTATAGCATTCGTCATTGCCATGCTATAAATCGCAAAAAGCTCGCGGCATTTCTTGCTTCTGATATGCAGTAGGCTCGGTTCCGCAATCTTCGACAGAACGAATGGGGAAAACAGACCTTCCCCTTCGGTGGTCTGTTCTCATGGCTTGCCGTATGTATTGACGTTGTGAACCATCTGCAACAAGCACTGCCTATTCATGACGATCGTCGTTGTTATACCGAACATATTTAATATAATGGAAGGGCAGCTCGACAAATAGTGAGTGGTGTCATTAAATTGTCATATGACATCGATCAGATTTTAGGGAGTGACAGAGGTTTGCCAAATCGCGGTGATGGTTGATGAGGGTAACCTGGGTAGGGGGCTTCGGGTTCGGTCTTGATTTCAGGGTTCTCCAAGTTGAATTTATGAATGTCAATTCCTAGCTGAATACAAACGTCTTCTATTTTCAGATTAATGGACATACATCACCTCATGAACGGATATGACCTTACTTCACAGAGCATCTGAAATCATATTTTGTATCCAAGCCAGGATGTGATTTACCTCATAAATATAACGCAAGGCCCGCGCGGCCAACAGTGTGTGTTGTCATGAATATTGTCATATGACAATCATCTTGATTTGGTCGAATTGGGAATAAAATGAAGAAGAGCACGCCAATTCGCGCGCTCTTCTCCAATCATTCACAAGACGCCATCATCGCTGACAGCGAATCAAAGCTATTTGCTCAACACGGCCGCAGCCTCCGTCAGCATCATTCCGCTCAGCTGCACGCTCAGTTGAACGGGAAGAGTCGGCAGAGTGTCCCAGGCAGGGCCGCATATACCAGCATCCTCAAGCATTCCCTTCTCCCACAGCGTTTCCGCGTTACACTGAACCATTCGGCGTACGGCGTCCTCTTCGGGCGCCTCTTCAAGCAGCACCAGCAGATAACGGATGAGGATGCCTTTAAACAGACCCGTGTCATCAATGCCCTCATCGGGCAGAAGCAGGGTTTTTGGATCGCACAGCTCGAGCATGCATGCGTCAGCGGTCCGTTTAGCGTCTTCGAGATAGGACTTATTCCCCGTACAACGGTATAATTCCACTCCGGCACCAAGGAACACGCCCTGGCAATACGTGAATTTCCAATCGTAATCGATCTCACCGTCGCCCAGCCGGTTCATGCCATCCCATACGAACCCGGTCGATGGATCGACAAGTCGGCTTTTATTCCATTCATAGATGCGCTTTGCCCAGCTCAAATCCTCTTCGTTTCGCTCCAAAAGATACAGCCTCGCCGCCAAAATGGCGGCAGGCGCGTTAGCCGGCGTGTTTTTGTAATCCAGCTGATCCTTCTTCCACGCCATGCCGCCCCCGCAGTGATCGTTCCAAGCGGTCTTGATGTCTTCCCACAGCGTAAGCGCCTGCTCCTTATACCACTCGCTTCCGGTAGCCTGATGCGCTCGCAGCAGCGCGAGTGCCGTCCACTCCATGTCATCGTAATAATTGTGGGTGAACGTATGGCCGTTGTACTTGTACAGGCTTCGGCTGAATGCTTCCATTCGGTCGGCGTACATCGGTTTTCCCGTGCGCTTATAAGCGTCCACCAGTACATCCAGCACATGCGCCTGCCACCAATAATAGAAATTCTCTCCTGCCGCGGCATGTTCCCGCGGAAACCATTGATCCATAATGCCGCTGTCCGGGTTTGCGTAATTTCGGTACATGGCCTCCTGCAGCAGGTCCGCTCTCTTATCCCAGTTTGCCGCAGAATGCCGACCATCGCTCCCCCCAGCCTGCCCTGCCGATTCCAGTACGGCCGCACATTCAAGCAGCATCACGCCGCTCAGCTGTGAGCTGAGCTGAACGATAGCGTCAGACGTTCGGCGGCTCTTCCAATCGGTCCCGAACAACGCGCCATCTGCATTCTTTCCCTGTTCCCATAGCCTATCAGCGTTCCGCGTCAGCCACCCTGCAGCTTCTGCTGCTTCAGGCCACACCTGGATGGCTTCCGTCACATAACGGATCAGGATGCCTTTGAACAATCCGGCGTCGCCTCCCCCTTCGTCCGGAAGAATGCCTTCTGCCGAATCCGCCAGCTCTACGCGCATCGCTTGAAAGGTCCGCTTGGAGTCTTCAAGATACGCCGAATCGCCCGTGACCCGAAACAGCTCGACAGCGGCTCCGATGAAGACGCCTTGGCAATACGTGAATTTCCAATCTTTATCGATGGCCCCGTCCCCGGTCCGGTTCATCCCGTCCCAGACAAAACCCGTGCTAGGATCCACGAGGGCATTCTTCTGCCAAGCGTAGATTTTCCGAGCCCATTCCAGGTCCGCCGGGTTGCCGAAAGCCCGATACAGCCGTGCCGCCAAAATAATCGCAGGCGCATTAGCCGGGGTATTCTTATAACCGAGCTGCTCCTTGTGCCATGCAATTCCCCCGCCTTGAACCTCGTTCCAGCCGGTTTGAATATCCTCCCAGAGCGTCAGCGCCGCTTGCTTATACTTCTCCAGCCCCGTCGCCTCATAGGCGCGCAGCCATGCCAGCGCCATCCATTCCATATCATCGTACAGCTCATTCGGCCATTCGCCGTTATTCCGGCGGAGCACTCCCTCATACAACTGCTCCAGCCGCTCCGCATACAACGGATCTGCCGTGCGAACATAACCGTCCACCAGCACATCTGCCGCGTGCGCCATCCACCAATAATGGAAAATCGTGTTGCACGCCCCGTCCGGGCACGGCGTTTCTATATTGTACATACGGATCGAATCATTCCAGAAATGACGTTCCAGCGCGCGCTGCGCCTCATCGGCCCTTTTGGTCCATATACCGGACACCGTTATCATTGTCGAATTCACTCCTGACATCTCAATGTGCAAGTTTCTTTTTCCATTCCGTCAAAGATATCCAGCTTCCATCCCGCTAGCCTTTGATCCCGCTAAATGCGATGCCCTGAATGAAGTACCGCTGCAGAGCCAGGAACAGGACAAGGATCGGCAAAATAGCCACCAGCGCCCCGGCCATCATCGGGCCGTAATCCGTCTGGAAATTGAACGAGAACGCCTGGAGCCCCATCTGGATCGTCGCCTTGTTCGGATCGTTCAGCACGATCATCGGCCACAGGAAGCTGTTCCAGCCCGCCTGAAACGTGAAGATGCTCAGGGTTGCCAGCGCCGGCTTGGTCAGAGGCAAATAGATGCGCCAAAAAATTTTGAATTCGCCGCAGCCCTCAATCCGCGCCATCTCCATCATGTCGGAGGGGAGCGTCAGGAAGAACTGCCGCATGAAGAACACCGCGAACGTGCCGGAAGCCCCCGGAAGAATGATTCCCCAGAAGGAATTCATCAACCCCATGCCGCCGCTTCCGAACAGGTCGTTGCCTCCCATCAGCGGTATATGGCGCAGCACATACACGCTCGGGATCATCGTGACGATGCCCGGGACCATCATCGCGGCCAGCAGCACGCGGAAGAGTCCCGAGTTGCCTTTGAACTTCAGCTTGGCAAAAGCGTAGCCGCTAAGCGAACCGAAGAACAGGTTGAGCAGCACGCCGGTAATGGCCAGAAAGAATGAATTCCAGAAATAAAGGCCGAAGGGTACGGTTGTGAACGCCTTTTTATAGTGCTCCAGCGTGATGTCCGTAGGGAACCATTTGATCGGCATCGAGAACATATCCTCATCCGGCTTAAAAGAGGTCATCACGCTCCAGTAGAACGGGAGAAACATGACGATGGCGATCAGAATGGCACCGATATAGAAGACGCTCGCGGTAAGGATTCGCTGCCGCTTGGCCTGACTCTCAATTGCTCTCATCTCTTGTCTTCCTCCTCTAAGCCCTGATTACACAATCGATTCTTCCGATTTATTGATCTTCATGCTGATCAGCGAGAAGACCAGAATCGCCATCGCCAGCACAAAGGCCTGCGACGATGCATATCCCATCTGCAGCTGGTTAAAGCCCTGCTGATAAATGAGATAAACCGGCGTTTTCGTTGCATTGGCGGGTCCGCCCTGCGTGAGCACGAATGCCTGATCAAACAGCTGCAGCGCGCCGATAATCGACATCGTGCTGACAAGGAACGTGGTCGGCCGCAGCTGCGGCCAGGTAATGTAACGCAGGCAATCGAATTTGCTGGCACCGTCAAGACGAGCGGACTCGTACAGATAATCCGGCACGCCCTGAAGACCGGCCAGGTAAATGATCATATTGGAACCTACGCTCTGCCACAGCGTCATCATAATAATCGACAGCATGGCGGTATCGGTCTGGGACACCCAGGCCGGGCCCGTGATGCCGAACAGCGACAGGATCCCGTTAACGAGCCCGTATTCGGGATGCAGCATCCAGATCCAGACGGTGGCCGCCGCGACCGCCGACGTCAAGGTCGGAAGATAGTAAAACGTCCGCAGCGCCTTGACTCCCCTCGCAGCCCGGTTCAGCAGAATCGCCAGCAGAAGGGAGATCAGTACGTTAAGCGGCACAAACACCACCGCATAAATCATCACGTTAACGAAGGTTTTCCAATACAAATCATCGCCGAACAGGCGCCTGTAATTGTCCATGCCGACCCAGTCGTTCGAGCTGAGCACGTCATAATTGGTAAAACTCAGGTATAGCGCCATTCCAACCGGGATCACCATGAATACCGCAAATAACAGCATTGTCGGCATAATGAACAGGTAGCCCATCCTGGCCTGGTGTTTGCCCAGCCTCGTGACGGAAGCAGGCTTGGCGCTGACTGGCTTCGTGGCGGAAGTCATCCTCATGCTCCTTTCTGTAGCTCCTAGAATCCCCGAATGCGTTAACGGGCAACGGCATTTTCCTTCAGCTGCTTATCGCCCTGCTCCTGGCTGAGCCGAAGGGTCTCTTCGGCGCTCTGCTTGTTCTGCATGAACAGCTCCAGATTCGGAATGACGGCGTTCTCCTCCATGACGGAGTAACCCGGATGCGTCGGCCGTGTTTTGGCAAATTCAAGCGTCTCCATAAACGGAATCCATTTCGGATCGTCCGCGAAGAACGGATCTTCGAAGGCAGGCTTGAAGCCCGGCATATTCAGGCTCGTTTTGGCCCATAACACGGCATTGTCCTTGTTGGCCGTCCACCATTTGATAAACTCCCAAGCCTCCTCCGGATGCTTCGAGCCTTGCGGAATGACAAGCCCAAAGCCGCCCATAACGCTTCCCTTATCGCCGTTCGGTCCGGCCGGTGGCGGCACGATGCCATATTCCAGATCTTTGCCGTATTTATCATAGGTGCTCAGCATCCAAGGGCCGGTGTACAGCATAGCGACTTTTCCGGTTACAAACGCATCCGTTCCTTCGCCCAAGCCGTCCTCGAAACCGATCTTGTACACCTTGTCCTCATTCAGCAAACGTCCCCAGAAGTCCAATACCGCTTTGCCCTTCTCGTTGTTCACGTTCATCGTGTTGTCCGGGGTCAGCATCGTTCCGCCCGCCTGCTGCAAATACATGTTGAACAGTCCGGGATCCCCCATCGACAACCCTGCCGTTTCGAGCTTGGTCCCGTTCCACTTGGTCGTGGCTTTGGCTGCCGCCTCAAGCTCATCCCAGTTCGTTGGCGGCTCAAGCCCGGCTTCCTCCAGCATTTTCTTGTTGTAGAACAGGGCCCTCGCGTCCACCGTCAACGGCAATCCGTACAGCTTGTCATCATAGGTAAGCTCCTTCAGAGCCTCTTCGTAAAAATCCTCCTTGTTGACGCCGTCGCGCTCCAGGTATTCATCTACGGGATGAAGCACGTTCTTAGGTGCATAGAGCGCGGTCCGCCACCGGTCCCAGAACACGACATCCGGCGTCCCCCCGTTCGTGGCCGCGGTCAGAAACTTCGTCACCACGTCCTGCTGCAGGGCATATTTTACCTCGATTTTATCTTGGGATTTATTAAAAGCATCCACCATCGTTTGGATCTGTTCCTGCCCTTCTCCGCCCCAGTCTCCCCAGAAGGTCAGCACCGTTTTGCCGCCGCTGGCTTCTCCGCCGGAGGAGCCGCCGCTGCCCCCTGAGCAGCCCGCCAGAAGCCCAATCACAACTATCATCGACCATACGATCTTCCACTGCTTTTTCATTCGTTAACCCTCCCTTATGAATTCCAAGCTTGGTTCGCCGCTTCATCCCGCTGCTAGCTTTACCGTTTAACCGCGATACCGGAGCACAACAGCACCAGTTCGCAAAACATCATATTGGCCCATGAAAACCAAGGCCGGGTATATTCCTGCGGCCGATCCACATGAAACCCTTCATGCATGAGCCCGGTTCCTCCGTCCGTTGCCAGCAGCAGTTCAAGGAGGCGCTGACGCTCGGCTTCATCCTGTTCGGTCATCCCTTGCATCGCAAGCGCAATATGCCATATGTATTGATCCGGCGTATGCGGACTGCCGATGCCGGATGCAGCCGTCCCGGAGAAGTAGTACGGGTTCCGGTCACTCAAGATAAACCTCCGCGTATTCGCGTATATCGGATCTTCCGCATTTCGGTATCCCAGGTACGGAATGGACAACAGGCTGGGCACATTCGCATCGTCCATCAGATTCATCGAACCCAATCCATCCACCTCGTATGCATAGATAGGGCCGCATTCAGGATGCTCCACAATGCCGTACCGCTGTATGCCGGCTTCGATCTGTGCCGCGAGCTCCTCTGCCGCCGCTGCCAGCTCCCGATCCTTCAGAATCTCCTCGGCAATCTCCGTCACATACCCCAGCACAACGACCGCAAACATGTTCGACGGAACCAGGTACCCGTAGGCACAAGCATCGTCGCTCGGCCTGAAGCCAGACCAGGTCATGCCGGTATATGCCGTCTGTGCTCCTTTTCCGCCACGGACCAGCGTATCCGACGGAGGGCAGCTGCTCCGCTCGAAGGTGTAAGCCGATTGCTGTTCATGGTGCTGCTCTGTCGTCCACAACTCGATTATCTGCCGTACGCCTGCCCGAAAGGCTTCGTCAAAATGGCCGGTTCTCCCGGAGTTTTTCCACAGCAGGTAGCTGAGCTGGATCGGATAACACAGCGAATCGATCTCGTATTTCCGTTCCCAAATCCACGGACTCATCTCGGTTGCATCATCCTGATGTCCCATCCCGTTCGCGGACTCATTGAACGCATTGGCATACGGATCCCGCAGAATATAGTCAAACTGGCGTCTGACCGCGCCTTGAATCATGTCGCCGATCTCCCGGTCCTCTCCAAGCACCAGGAAGGGCCTGACCTGCGCAGCCGAATCGCGCAGCCACATGGCGGGGATATCCCCGGTAATGACAAACGTCGTGCCGTCCTCCATTCGCTTCAAGGTGGTATTCCAGGTATTCGCTAGGCATCTCTCGAACATGTCGGCTGTTCGTTCCGGCTGCTTCGCCCGAACCAGATCCGTTAACCGCTTAACGGCCTCTGGCAGTTCAGTTATGGAATGCACGTGATGTTCCCCTTTCACTTGATGGATTAATGAAACCGTTATCACGGATCAGTATATTGTTATCCAGTTAATATGTCAATATATAAATTAATTTAAATGTTATACTAGGTATTGGGTAAACTCAACACAAAAGGGACGCTGCTCCTAACCAGAAGAACAAAAAAACCATGCGCTCACAGGTTCGTGAGCGCATGGTTTGCATGCGTGCATTATAGGGGAAACCAACCACTACAGAAATTATGTTTTTTTATAATTCCTTCTTACAAGGTCCAATCCCAAAGTCATCGTTACCGGATTCGAAGCCATTATCTAATCGATTTGGTGATTATCAAGCACCGGTCACATTCCAGCGCACTATGCATCGAGGCTCTCGCCCGCTTCGCTGACGTTTTGAACCAATTTCTACGATTCCTTAACAGGACCGGTAGATGCGCCAACCACCAATTCCGCAGGCAATCTCTTCTCGACCGCAACCGCATCGTGGTTCATGATGCCCAGCACCGTCTCGATCGCCAGTCTCCCCATCTCTTCCTCGTTCTGCCGCATATGGGTGAACAAATACCCCTCGCCGATATTTAATTGCGGACTGTCGAAGCATATAATCGATACATCCTCCGGCACCCGCAAACCGAGACGTTCAGCTGCAACTTTGGCAAGCAGTGCAATATTGTACTCGATCGCAAAAAAAGCGGTAATCGACGGATGATCCTGCAAATGCTGCATGATCCGCTGAATTTCCCGTTCAATATTGCTTTCATAGAAAGCATTCGGTAACGTGGCAGTTACGTCACTGATCCAGATTTCCTTGTCAAACGCGATGCCCCGGGCGGCATGAGCCTGAACGAATCCTTCAATCCGCTCTTCCACCGCCGTCGTATCCCTCGGGGGAGGAGATAGCAGGCAAATATGGCGGTGCCCCAAATCGAATAAATGCTCCACCGCTTGCACGGCTGCCCCTAGATTATCCGTGCTGATGGAAGCAGCTGCGACTCCCTTCAGCTTGCGATCAATCAGGACCAGCGGGAAACGGGCTATGACCATCTTCAATATTTCAGCATTGAAATATTCCCCCTGCGCGGGAAATACGATAAGTCCGTTCACGCCAAGATTGCGCAGCTTCTGGATGGACAATTCCTCGTTATCCTGGTCCCCGAACGTTCTGCGCAGGACTAGAAAGCAGTCATTCTCCCTGGAATACTGCTCCATGCTGTAGATGAGCCGTGTCCCGTAACTTGAGGAAAAGTCCGTAATGACCAGACCGATCATTTTTTCCCGGCCGGTTGCTCCGGCATCCGCGCTCTCTGAGGAGAGCGGTTCCCTGTGTACTACAGGCTCATCCGGATCGGCTACGAACGATCCCTTACCCGGCTTGCGCACGATCACGCCTTCAGCCGCCAGCAGATCCAATGCCTTCTTGCTAGTGATTCGGCTAACTCCGTACTCATCCGCAAGTTCCTTCTCTGATGGAACTTTATCTCCAATCCGAAACATATGGGTTGAGATCTTTCGCTTCATCTCGTTAAAAATCTGTTCATACATCGGCTTCGTGGAAGCTGCATCTTTCAAATTGATATCCCTCCAACGGTACTCCAAAACCTGCTAATTTATATAACAATATAACATGATATATTTAAATTGTCCATGTTGAACGATGATCGCTCACAGATTAATGACCATCTGAACCGTCCCAACCATGGAAAAACAGCGCCACAGGATGGTCTTTCGCCAAGAAAGACTCATGCATGAGGCGCTGCCTTCTGTCGACTACCTATCCATTGCCGAGCCGATACTTGACGTGCCGACTCAAGTTGGAACACACGAAAGAGGCGGATCAGGCCATCTATTCCTTCACGGCTCCCAGAACGATTCCGTGAATTAAGTAACGCTGCAGAAACGGATAGATCAGCAGAATCGGAATCATGGAAACCAGAATTTTGGCAGAGTTCAGGGTCGTATTGGAAATTTTATTGAACTGCTGCAGCTGCTCGACCGAGAGATTCTGCATCTGGTCCCGCGTCAGACTGAGCTGCTGCAGATAGGTCTGAAGCGGTATTTTTTCGCTATCATTGATCAGAATGATCCCGTCAAAAAAGTTGTTCCAGTGACCGACGATGACAAACAGGGTAATGGTTGCCAAACTGGGCATGGAGATCGGGATAAAGATTTTGAGCAGGATTTTCAGCGGACCGGCACCGTCAATGAATGCGGCCTCCTCCAGCTCCTTCGGAATGCCCTTGAAGAAGTTCATCAGGAGAATGACGTTGAAGACAGGAACCGCTCCCGGCAGAACCAGCGCCCAAATGCTGTTGATCAACCCCAGCTTGCTGATCACCATATACCAGGGAACGATCCCGCCGCTGAAGAGCATCGTAAACACGATAATCCACATGTATTTGTTTCTCGATCGGAACTGCGTAACGCTCCGCGACAACGGATACGCCATGAGGATGGTCAGAATCATGTTGATCGCACCCCCAAGCAGCACCCGTTCCACGGATATAAGGAACGCCTTCCAAAACTTCATGTCATTCAGTATCTGCCCGTAGGATGAGAAGTTCAGCTCTACCGGAATGAAGTAGACCCGGCCGGCATTCACAGCCGTGCTGCTGCTGACGGACACCATTATCGTATTAACGATGGGAGCCAGCGACAGAAATGTGATCAGGACGAGCGCGAGCATAATCATCAGGCGGGATAGCCTTGAGCCCAGCGTTTTGGATTGAATCATGCTAACCCTCCTAGAAAATCCTGTACCCCGCATACCTCGAGGCCAGCCTGTAGGATATAACGATCAGAATAAAGCTGATGACCGATTTCATCAGACCGATCGCCGTTGCGAACGAATACTGCATATTGATCAGACCCATACGATACACAAATGTATCGATAATATCACCCGTCTCATAGACCAGCGGATTATACAAGTTGAACACCTGGTCAAATCCCGCATTCAGCACATTGCCGAGACTCAGCGTGCCCAGCAGGATGATCGTCGGAAACATGCCCGGGAGTGTGATATTCAGGGTCTGCTTCCAGCGGCTTGCGCCGTCCATTGCGGCGGATTCATACAGAGCCGGATTTATCGCCGTCAACGCAGCCAGATACACAATCGTCCCGTAGCCGAATTCCTTCCAGGTATCCGTCACGATGAGCAGCGGCCTGAACCAGTCGTTGCTTGCCAGAAACATGATCCGCTCCAGCCCTAGAAACTCAAGGAAATTGTTAATCATGCCGTCAAAGGAAAAGATCATGGTCAGCATCGTGCCCAGAACCACCCACGACATAAAATGCGGCAAATACACAATGGTTTGTATCGTGCTTTTGAAGAGCTTCAGACGCACCTCATTAAGCAGCAGGGCGAATATGATCGGCACAATCAATCCGAGAACAATCTTTCCGACCGCGATGACCAGCGTATTCACAAAAATCTGCTTGGCATCCGGCAGCTGAAACATATACGTGAAATTGTCGAGCCCTGCCCATGCGGAGCCGAGTATCCCTTTCGCGGGGATGAACTTCTGAAAAGCCATGACCACCCCGAACATCGGCACAATCGAGAAAATAAACAGCATCGCCATACCGGGCAGCAGCATCGCATGATAGGTCATTTCGTCAAAGGTTCTTCGTTTCTTTTTCCTCCGGTATCGTACTTCCCGCTCTGGATTGACGGTTGTTTCCACTTGCCCCATCGTTCGCTCCACCTCCATCACGTCCCTGTCAGGACAAGCCTTATCGAATAAAAAAGCCCGCGCGGATGACCAACGATAGCCCTCCGCGCCAAGGCTCACGCTTTCCTTATCTGCTGCTCATCTGGTTGACTTCTTCTGTAATTTCATCGCCGCCGGTACGCTTCCAGGTGTCCACGAACTTATCGAATTCATCTACGGGGGCTTGGCCCATGATGATTTTCAATATGGTCTCCTCTTCGAGCTTTTGGAGGTTCGCCCACTTCAGCTTCATCGTCTCGGTGGTTCCATAGAAGCCGGCAGGAATTACCTCCAGATTCGGATTGTTCGCTTCGCGCTGACCCTCGATACGGGAGAGGTATTCGCCATAGGTGTTCACATCGACGTCATTGCCTTTCTCCTTAAACTCCTGATACGCCTTGAAAGATACCACCCGGTCCTCCTGAACGGCCGAAGCATCCCCGGATTGATCCGCCTTCATCAGATCGTCGTAATAACGCTTCAACACGTCATCATAATCCACTTGCATCGGAATTTGCGTCGGATCATTGTTCCAACGGCTGGCATCGGTCAGCATCTCGTCCGGATGCTCTTTTTTGTAGTTGATGGCATCATCCGTTAAGGAGTACAGGAAATCCGTTGTCAGATTGACCGACTTCATGATTGCTTCGGGATGGGCAAAATCCTTCTTCACCACAACGATGCCCCCGCCCACCGGATCCTGACGAATCGTCTTGAATTTGCCGTTCTCGTCTACCGGTGCCGATACGGCTACCCAGACAGCATCAGGATCTTGCTTGATCGAGTCCTTGTAGTTGGTGTAGCCGATCCACCATGGGTTAAACAGCATGCCTACCTGTCCGTTGATCACAAGCGCTTCCTTCTCTTCATTCGACCGGACGGCGAACTGTTTATCAATCAGACCTTCCTTGTACATGGCGCTTAGCTCCGTCAGCGCCTGCTTCATCTCGGGCTGGACCGATCCATATACGACCTGACCGTCCTTCTCGATCCAATTCATCGGAAAGGCCCCATGCGCAGCGAATACCGGCGTAAAGTTCATGGCATTGGAATCCATCACCATTCCGACCGTTTTGCCTGTTCCCGAGGCGTCCTTTTCCACGAACGTTCTGGCGAGGTTCCATACGTCCTCAACGGATTCCGGCATCTTCGCGCCGACTTTATCCACCCAGTCCTTCCGAACCCACAGCAGCTGGTGCTGGTTGCCGATATTCGTCATCGGAAGGCCCATGATTTTACCGTCGACCTTCACCTGGTTCAGCAGCAAGTCACCATAGGAAGCGTAGATATTCTTGACCCCGTCGGATGCGGTCTTCTCGTACACCTCCGTCATATCGGCAATCAGATCATTATCCACCAGCTGGTTGAAAATATCGCGGCTGACCAGCATAACGTCCGGCAGATCGCCCGTTGTCATCGATAGCGACAGCTTCTGATCCATATCGTCCGTCTCCCAAGCCACCTTGGCTTTTACGTTCACCCGATCCTCCACGTAACGAGTAGCCAAATTGTCCTCAATCGTATCGCCTGGTGGCAGGTTGTTCACATGATTGGTATTCCGGCCGATCGTAAATTCCACCGGTGTCTCATATTTCCCGTACGGCTCATAATCCTGCTCTGAAATTTCCGGTTGCGCGTTATCGCTCTTGCCCCCGCCGCAGCCGCTGACTACGGCCAGCATCATGCAGCCGAGCAGCAGAGAAGCGATCTTTCTGCGTTTGTTCATCCTGTCATCCCCTTTATCTCGTTTTGGTTGATAACCAAATTGTATGCGGTTTCAAAACTGGCGTATATGCAACATTTTTTGGATATGTATCACTTTTTTCATGACCTCCTTTTTCTCCACTTCAAACCACAAAAAAAGCGGCTGCCTCAGCACTGCACACCGCTTTCATTACCAATGCTATGGATGGAATAACGCATGCTCTGTTCAGGAGGCTGGAATGACCATCGATACCTCTGTTCCACTGCCTGACTCGCTATGGATATCGAGTCCATAATCCTGCCCGTAGCACAGCTTAATCCGGTCATTCACGTTTCGAACGCCGCAGCCGCCGCTCTCTCCGGCCAGCAGCCTCGCCGCCTGCTCGGGTGTCATGCCCACCCCGTTGTCGCTAACGAATAGTTTAATACCCCCTTCGATCCGGCTGACCCCAATGTGGATTTGGTAATCGGCCCCTCTGGCCTCCACAAATCCGTGCTTGATGGCATTCTCCACAATCGGCTGCAGAATAAAATGGATGATCTCGGTATGTAATACTCCCTCATCGATATGGTAATCCACGTCAAACCGGCCATCATTCATAATAAGCTGCAAATCCAGGTAAGCCTTGATGTGCTGCACCTCATCCTTGATCGTTGCCATATGCCTCCCCTGATTCAGCGTCGTTCTATAGAACCGAGCCAATGCCGATACCATGTAACTCGTTTCGATATCCGCCTTCTTCTCGGCCCTCCACCGGATAAAGGAGAGGGTGTTGTATAGGAAATGCGGATTAATCTGATTGATCAGCTTGTTATATTCGCTTTCCCTCTTGGCGATTTCCGCTTGATACACCTGGGAGATGAGGCTGTTGATCCGTTTCAGCATTTTGCCGATGCCGTTGGTCAGCTCACCGAATTCATCCTTGGACGAGCTTTGGATAATGACATCCAGATTGTTCTGCTCCACCTTGTCTACCTTGTTCTTAATATGAATAATTCTGCGTGTGAAATTGTTGGAAATCACATAAATGAGCAGGAAGGTAATGATCAAGCTGAGGATAATGACAAACAACGTAATTTGAAAAATACCGAGCGCATTAGCGTACGCATTCGTATTCAGCAAATGATAGTGAACCATCCAGCCATTGTTAGCGAGTGATCGGCTTAGGCTCAGTCCGCTCGACTCCCCGCCCTCCAAACCGGCAGATGCATCCGGCGCCTTGCTTTCCTTGAATATCACCCGCTGCTCAGCATCCTTGATCTGAACCGCCACATGCTCCGACAGCTTGTCCAGGTCTGCAAAGATGCTGTCGTGCTGAATGGAAATGACCATGAAATTGCTGTCCTTCGGATTGCTGATCAGTTCCTGAACGAGATAAAGTTTCTCCCCGTCCACGATCCAGCGCCTGCCCCGAAATCCGTCATACCAAGACTTGCTCTTAAGATCCCCGATCGGCAAAATATTGTCGCGAATCCCCAGCAGCTCACCGGATGTATAAAAGGTAATCGCCTCAATATTCTCGTCCATCAGCCTGATGTTCGAGATCAACGGCTCCAGGATGTCTCGGAAATCCAAGTACATGTTAAAATAGTTCTCTTCGTAATCCTTAATGAAAATTTGGGATAAATCCCGATTCAGCACCATGAATTCGCTCAGCGTATTGTACCGGTTAATCTTGTAATCCATAATGTTCGCCACCTGCTCCAGGCTAGCCTCGGCCTCGCTCCGCAGTTCCTTCATCTGAATGCGGTAGGACTGAATGAAGGAGAGCAGCCCGAGCAGAAGAATGGGAATGAGTGCAATCACCAAGTGGGACAGCAGCAGCTTGTTGCGGAACCTGATATCATTGAACTTGTTCTTGATCCACCCGATCATGGGGCACCCCGCACTCTCTGTACTGTATCGGACTCACGCCGAACTTGCTTTTGAACAGCTTGGCAAAATAGGAATGGTTATCGATGCCAACGGCTACAGCGATATCATTGACCTTCATATTGGAATTCTGGAGCAGATGGCTTGCCCGCCGCAAGCGGTAATCGGTCAAATACTTCGAGAAGTTCTCGCCGGTCTCTTTCTTGAACAAAATACTCAAATACCCCGGGGACAGATATACATCGTGAGCTGCATCCGACAACGAGATGTCCCGCTGGTAATGATCCTTCACATAATCC
Source organism: Paenibacillus sp. HGF5 (assembly GCF_000204455.1). Taxonomy (NCBI): domain Bacteria; kingdom Bacillati; phylum Bacillota; class Bacilli; order Caryophanales; family Paenibacillaceae; genus Paenibacillus; species Paenibacillus sp. HGF5. The sequence goes on from NZ_AEXS01000140.1 coordinate 18,768, forward strand.
TTGACCTGAACGATAACCTTGGATTCCAACGACTCCTGCTGGTAGTCCCCTCCATAAGGGCTGATCTGGGTAATGTCCTCCATCACCTCCAGAAACTCCTCCCTGACTAACGGCTTCAGCAAGTAATTCACCACGCCCAGCCGGATGGCACTGCGGGCATATTCAAATTCATCATAACCGCTGCAGATGACAATCTTTAGATCCTGCTGAACCTTTCGCGCTAGTTTGCTTAGCTCCAGTCCATCCATCAGAGGCATTTTGACGTCGGTGATGAGGATATCAATTGCATTGTCCACCAGAATCCGCTCCGCGCTCATTCCGTTCTCGGCTTCCATTACTTGAAATGGGAAGCGGTACTGAGAGATCAAATCCTTAATGCCTTCTCTTTGAACAGACTCATCGTCAACAACAAGAACATTAAACATCATGAAATCTCCTTTGCATATGAAAAGTATGGGAACTTCACAGGAAGATATAGGTTGTTATAATTGGTATGGCTGTTATGTCGTAGTATATCATAGAAATCGGAAAGGGCTTTCATCTTGAACTTGTCAACATTCACTATTAACGTCCTTTTAATTTCATACTTTACTGTTTTCATAATGCGCGGGACTGACCTCTATTCTGATGGGGAGTTTCGGCTGACCTTCAAGGAAGCACGATGCATGATCAACCCGACCATTGCCCATCCTATAATCCATATACTTAAATTTTTGCAGGGAGGAAGATTCGTTGGAGCGTTTTGACCCGGAACTCGTCTTTTTTGAGCCGGATGCGTTGGAGTATCCGCTTGGGAAGAAGCTGCAAGCATGGTTTGAGGAATTAGGCACACCCATCAAAATGACCACCTCCCATAATCGGGTAACCGGCATTCCGGGGGAGACCGAAACCGAAAAATACCGAAACGCCAAACGCACCCTAGTCGTTGGGATTAGGAAGACCTTGGATTTCGATACGTCGAAGCCTTCTGCGGAGTATGCCATCCCGTTGACCACGGGATGTGCAGGACATTGTCATTACTGCTACCTGCAAACCACCATGAGCTCGAAGCCTTATGTCCGGATTTATGTCAACCTGGATGAAATTCTGGACCGAGCGAAGCAGTACATCGCTGAGCGGTCGCCCGAAAACACCCGGTTCGAGGCCGCTTGTACCGGCGATCCCGTATCTCTGGAGCATTTGACCGGGGCACTGGCCTATTACATTGAATTTATGGCCAAGCAGGAACATGGCCGACTGCGATTCGTAACGAAATTCGCCAACATCGATTCCCTGCTGAATATCCATCATGGCGGCCATACCAGGGTACGCTTCTCCATCAATTCCGATTATGTGATCCGTTATTTCGAGCCGGGTACCTCTTCCTTCGAAGAACGCATTGAAGCCGCAGGGAAAATTGCCGAAGCCGGATATCCGTTAGGTTTCATCATTGCCCCGATCGTCAAATATGACGGATGGCAGGAAGGATACTGGCATTTATTAGAGAAGCTCCATGAGCGATTGAGCCATGTGGAGGTTAAGGATCTGACATTTGAGCTCATTCAGCACCGGTTTACCAAAACGGCCAAAAACACCATTTTGAAACGGTACCCCAAAACCAAGCTGGACATGGATGAGGAGGACCGGCAGTTAAAATGGGGTAGGTATGGAAAATTCAAATATGTCTATAAAGCCGAAACCGTCGAGGAGTTTCAGCAGCTGTTCGAAAAGGGAATCAAAGAATATTTCCCGCGCGCGGAAATTGCCTATTTCGTCTAAAATACCCGGGAAAGCCAGTCATTTGGCGTACCCGAAAACAACATAACGGACACCTCGCGGTGCCCGTTATTCTTATGGACCATATATATTCGTATCCGCTCTTTCATCGAAGGGCCGCGAACTCTTCGGCCTTGTGATCTTGGTCGTACATCCAGACCTCAATCTCATGGATATCCATCGGCTTTCCGTAATAGTACCCCTGCATGACATGACACCCGAGCCCTGTCAAAAAGTCGATATGCTCCTTATTCTCCACGCCTTCGGCGATCACGTCCAGATTCAGCTTTTCCGCCATAAGAACGACGGCGTTGACGATGGCACGCTTGCTGGGCGTGTCCAAATCATTGGTGAACTGGCGGTCCAGCTTCAGGGCATCAATCGGAATCCGGTCCAAGAGCCCAATCGAGGAATAGCCGGTTCCGAAATCATCCATGGAGACCTTAACCCCTAAGGATCGGATATTCCCAAGCTGACGGATGATATCGTTCACATCGTGCAGCACCATGGACTCCGTAATCTCCAGCTCTAACAACCGCGGCTCCAAATCCGCCTGGCGCAGCACGTTTTGAATCAGCTCCAGCAGATTGTCGCCATGAAATAAACGGACCGATAGATTCACCGAGACCGGCTGGACAATCCCGCTATCCTGCCACACCCTGCACTGCTTGCATGCTTCTTCAAGCGTCCATCGGGTCATCGGAATAATCAGTCCCGTCTCTTCCGCTATCGGAATGAATTCCTGCGGGGAAATCACGCCGAGCCTCGGATGCCTCCAGCGGAGCAGCGCCTCGAATCCGACCAAGCGATCGCTTTGCACATTCCATTTCGGCTGATACACGATGAAGAACTCCTTCATCTCCAGCGCTCTTTGCAGGTCCTTTTCCAATTCCATCTTGCGAACCTCTTGAAGACCCATCTCCTCGTCATAAAGGCATTGCTGATTCTTGCCGAGCCCCTTCGCTTTATACATGGCGGTGTCGGCATTCTTCAGCAGCGTCGTACGATCCGAGCTATGGACGGAACCGATGCTGATGCCGATGCTAACCGTCACATACAGCTCGTTGCCGTCGATATGGTACACCTTTTTAATTTGTTGGAGTATATCATCGGCTAAGCGTTGGGCATAATTCGGGTCGCTTTGCTTCAAAATAACCAGAAATTCGTCGCCCCCGATTCGGAACACCTGCTGGCCGCTTCGAATGAATTGACGCAGCCGCTTGCCCACTTCCTGGACCAGCAAATCCCCGACATTATGACCCAGCGTATCGTTGATGGCCTTAAATTGGTCCAGATCCAGAAACAGGATCGTAATCTGATCCGTTTCGGCATTCGTCCTGAAGAACCGATTCATCTCATTGCGGTTGGGCAATCCCGTGATCGTATCCTGATAGGCCAGCTTTTCCAGCACATGCCGGTCAAAGAACATCGCGCCCCAGGAAATCAACAGAATAGCAAAAATCGCGACCGTCACGCAGTACAAGAGGAAGAAATCCACAGACTGCGGCTGATGTGTCATCATGCCGGCATGTGCTTCAAAGCGCGCCGCCTTCATCCCTGTATAATGCATCCCGCACACGGCGAATCCCATCACAACCGCCGAGCCCCATTTGAGAAAGCTGGACTTGGAATGGTTGCGAAAACGAAGAAACAATAATAAGGCCGCATAGGAGGCCGCCAGCGCAATGACGGCGGACAAGATCCAAAATACGGGATCGTAACGGATGTCGGCGTGAACGACCATGGCTTCCATTCCTATGTAATGCATCGTCACGATGCCGCTTCCCATAACGAAACCGCCAATGGCGATTTTGGACCAGTTGATGTCCTTGGGCATGGTGATATAAAACGCGATGAACGATGAAATCACACTGGCCAGCATCGACATGATGGTCAGAAAGGCATCGTACTTCACGTTCATATTCATGTGCATCGCCAGCATGCCGACAAAATGCATGGACCAAATGCCGCTTCCCATGACCATGGCTCCCCCGAATAGCCAAAAAAACTTGGATTTGCCGTTCGCGTCCGAAATTTTGGACGTAATATTCAAAGCCGAGTATGAAGCAAGTATAGCGATCGCAATTGAAAGCCCAACAATATACAAGTTATAATTGCCGTCCATCTGAGCTGTGCACACTCCTTTTGTGAGTAATCCTTAGGTCCTATGAAATTCATACGTTACCCGAGAGACAAACGTTTCTATTAATTCAAGGATGGCTCTCCTTGCATACCCAAAGTGATAATTCTTATGGTTACGGCCCGCCCGGTCCTGAGTCTTCTACCTATTATATCTTTAGTAACTATTCAATTTCTCGACAAGCTCCGTTTTCGCTGAAACTTTCGGAACCTGCATGAGTCCAAAGGACTATATATTCCACAATATCCCTGCCTTTCCTTCTAACCGATTTAAAATAATGGAACGCAGAACGGACATTTCGGCCGGAAGAATATCGTGAAAAACAAAAAAACTGCCGACTCATTCCCTCAGGTCGGCAGCTTTTATCATGTCTTCATGGAGCACTTACCTTCGTTTCTCCATTCATATACTTCTCGCCCCACTCACAGATTTGATCCAGGATGGGCTGCAGTGAAACGCCCAATTCGCTCAGCTCGTACACGACCTTCGGCGGAACTTGATTAAAGACCGTTCGCGTAATAATCCCATCCTCCTCCAGCTCCCGAAGGGTCTGGGTTAACATCTTCTGCGTAATATCCGGCATCTCTTTCTTAATTTCACTCGTACGCTTGGGCCCATAACTAAGGTGGCACAACACAACGATCTTCCACTTGCCGCCGATCACCTCCATGGTGGCTTCGGACGGAATATGGTATTGCCGGTCACGATTCATAAGATCCTCTCACCTCCCGGACGAAAAATTCATGCGACTATGAAGGGCACTTTATGGTGCTAATAGCACCTTTAGGTACCTATAGAACAAATAAGTGCGTACTTCCTTCCAGCCATTATATGATACATAATCCCCTTATACCAGTACTGTAAGAAAACAAAGCACATTCAACACATTATAGAAGAAAGCGAAGGTGATTCATGATGAAAGTACTGACCGTTGTCACTCATCCCAGAGTGAACTCCTTTACATTTGCTGTCACGGAGCGATTTGTGCAGGGGCTTCAAGATGCCGGACATGAGACGGAGGTTCTGGATCTTCACCGCATCGGTTTCGATCCGGTTCTGTGGGAGGCGGACGAACCCGATTGGTCTGATGCTGGCAAGGTTTTTTCCGCTGAGGTTGAAAACGAGATCGCGCGAATGAAACAGCACGACGCGCTGGCCTATATTTTCCCGGTATGGTGGTACGGGGTTCCGGCTATGCTGAAGGGGTATATCGACCGTGTCTGGAATCACGGCTTCGCATATGGCGGCGGTTCCAAGCTCCATCACAAGAAGGCGTTATGGATCGCATTGGCAGGCGCGTCGGAGGACCATTTTGCCAAGCGGAGCTATGATACGATGCTGTCCCATTCCCTCAACGTCGGTATCGCCAACTATTCCGGAATCGAAGATTCCCGAGTGGAATTCTTCTATGATACGTTAGAGGGCAGACCGGAGCACATGGAGAGCCTGCTGGAGCGGGCATACCAGTTGGGATTGCATTATGCGGGCTCGGGAGTACATGCGAAGTGAAGGCTCCCTAGCGGAGTTAGAGCTTTGTTCATATAATAAAAATAAATCGGCCTCGCTCTTGAGGCCGATTTTTATTTACCGCAGCTTCGAATCGTTCGCTCTCACGTCATTGGTACGTCAATAAGGAACGGCGGAATCCAGGTTGGCCTTAACCGTTGGTCATTACTTGCTCGTAACATCCATTGCCCCAACCAAAATTTGAAACATTTTAGTCATTTTTACCGTACATATAATTAATGTAAAAATAACGGAACAGGAGGAGTGCCGTCGATGATGCCCCAAGGAATGTCTTTTGGCGGAGGTTTTGATTTTATGTTTACGCTGGTTCCCATTCTGATCGGGATTGTATTCGTGATTGTGATCGTGGGCTTCATCTCCAACGGTGCCCGCTATGTTAAGAATGCCAAGTCCCCGCGTACTTCCGAGTTTGCCCGGGTGGTCTCTAAACGGATGGATGTCCGACATCATACCAATCACCACAACCACGATAATGGAATGATGCACGCCAACCATTCATCCCGTACGTATTATTACATCACGCTCGAATTTGATAATGGACAACGAAAAGAGTATCTTGACGTCAAGAATCTGTACGGTCTTGTCGTGGAAGGAGATACCGGCTATGCCGCCATCCAGGGCGACTGGATCGTCGCGTTTGAGCGGAATATGCAGCCGCAGTCGTAACCGGACGCGTTTACAGTAAAAATGAGGCCGCATCGTGTCTCCGTATTTTATTCGCCCGGTCCCTTAAGAACAGAAGAGCCTTAGTCCGCGATCAAACCCGAACTAAGGCTCTTCTTGTTGAATCGACTTGAAATGTTAATATTTCATCTGATCCATTACGCATTGCTGCTCGTTTCGATAGGCTCATTCACTTCGATCAGTTCAACGACGGCCTCGCTTTTCAGCGTATTGCCGATCGTGCATGCACGCTCTACGACGGATTTCAGCTTCTCCTTGTAGGCAGGCTCCAGCGTTGGCGGCAGCGAGACAAGGACGTTGAAATGCGAGAACTTATTGCTTTTATCCTCTGCTTTTACTGATGACACCTCGATATGAATGGAAGACTTATCATATTCCACGCCGTCGTAAGCCATTATTTTTTGAAGCGAGATGGATACGCACAGCGCCAGGGACGCTTCCAGCAGCTCTCTCGGAGACAAGCCGCCCTCCAAATTCGGCCCGTGGTTTCCTGCAATCTGAAACCCCGCCTCATTGAATATCCGATCCTGGCCTTCTACGATTTGCAACGTTGTCATGGTCCTTCTCTCCTTTGGGTTGGGGTTGGCGAACTTATCCGTTCTAGTCAACAAGATGACAGGCGACCTTATGGCCCGGCCGCACTTCTCTTACAGCCGGTATGTCTGTTCTGCATACATCGGTTGCATAGGGACAGCGCGTGTGGAAAACACAGCCGCTCGGCGGCGATATCGGGGACGGGATTTCCCCCCGCAACACGATCCGTTCCTTTAATCGGCTGCGGTTGAAATCGGGTACGGCCGAGAACAGCGCCTTCGTATAGGGATGCAGCGGCTCATGGAACAAATCGTCCGTCAAAGCCTCTTCCATTATTTTTCCGAGATACATAATGCCGATCCGATCCGAAATATACCGAACCACGCTGATATCATGCGTTATAAATAATAGCGTTAGTTTCATTTCGCGCTGCAGGCGCTTGAGCATGTTCAGAATTTGCGACTGGATGGACACGTCCAGGGCGGAGACCGGCTCGTCGCACACGATGATTTTCGGATTCATGATCAGCGCCCGCGCCAAGCCCAGCCGCTGGCGTTGACCGCCCGAGAATTCATGGGGAAAGCGAAAGGCATGCTCCGGCTGCAAGCCGACGGTTTTCAGGATTTGGAACACGGTTTCCTGACGCTCCGCCTTGTCCCCCATTTTATGAATGATCAAGGGCTCCTCCAGCATCCGGCCGATTCGTTTCCTCGGATTGAGCGAAGAGAACGGATCTTGAAAAACAAGCTGCACATCCTTGCGGAAATTCCGCATTTCCTCCCTCGTCATGGCCGCCAATTCCCGATCCCGATACAGAACCTGCCCTTGGCTCGCCGGCGTTAATCCGAGGATGGTGCGTCCCGTGGTGCTTTTCCCGGAGCCTGATTCGCCGACCAGACCGTAGGTTTCTCCCTCGTTCAATTGCAGGGAAACGTCCGAGACCGCGTTGACGTATGCTTTGGCGCCCCCTAATTTGCCGAATGATCCGTACACCGGAAACTGCTTGTGAAGGGAGCTTACCTTTAAAATCGAATGATCAGCTGCTTGTTCCAACGGTTGTCTCCCTCCCTTCCGGCTTGTTTAGGGCCTCATAATGCCAGCACTTCACTCGATGGTCCGTTTGGGCCGTTTGCATCGGCGGCTCGGAGGTACGGCACAGCTCGTCGGCGTAAGGACATCGCGTGGAGAAGCCGCAGCCCTGCGGAATATCCGTCAGGGACGGCACCGTTCCCTCAATGACGTAAAGTTCATCTTCCCTGTCCCCTTCCAGCTTAGGGATGGATTGGATCAGCCCCTGCGTATAAGGATGCAGCGGCGTTTGGAACAGCTTCTCCGTGGGAGCTTCCTCCACGATCTGCCCCAAGTACATCACCTTCACGCCCGTGCAAATTTCCGAGACCACGCCCAGATCATGCGTAATGAACAGCACGCCCATGCCCATTTTGCGGTTCAAGTCGGCGATCAATTCCAAAATCTGCGCCTGAATCGTCACATCGAGCGCGGTTGTCGGCTCATCCGCGATCAACAGGTTCGGCTCGCAGGAGAGCGCCATGGCAATCATCGCCCGCTGCTGCATCCCCCCCGACAGCTGATGGGGATATTCGTTAACCCTGATTTCGGGCGAAGGAATGCCCGTCATCCGCAAAATTTCGATGGCTTGCTGATGGGCTTCCTTCTTGGACTTCTTCTGATGAAGGCGTATGGCTTCTCCGATTTGATTTCCAATCGTATAGACAGGGCTCAGGGAGGTTAGCGGGTCCTGAAATATCATGGATATTTGATCTCCCCGGATCGCCCGTAATTTGGAATGCGGGAGGGACAGCAGGTTCTGATTCTCGAATACGACCTCTCCCTCGTACTCGATCGCATCCGTATGATCCAGCAATCTCATGATGGATTGGGACATCACGCTTTTTCCGCTGCCGGACTCTCCGACGATACCGATGATGTCACCAGTATTCATGGAAAAGCTGACCCCGTTCACCGCTGTCACTTTTCCGCGCTCGGTATGAAAATGCGTTTTAAGATTTTTCACTTCCAATAGAGGCTCTTTATTCATGGAAACACCTCCAGCCTTATATTCATCGCTTTCTAAACTTTTGCTTCACGCGAGGGTCCAGCAAATCGCGCAGCCCGTCTCCCAGCAAATTCAAGCTGAGGACGGACAGAACGAGCGTGGCCCCGGGAAATACGACCATCCACCATGCCTTGTAAATAACAAGCTTGCTTGCCTGCAAAATGTTCCCCCAGCTGGCTTCGGGCGCAGGAATGCCCGCACCGAGAAAGCTTAAAGCCGCCTCCGAGATAATCGCTTCGGCAAATACGAATGTCGCCTGTACCAATAGAGGAGACAGTACATTCGGCACGATGTGCTGCCATATAATGCGCGTGGAGCTGGCCCCCTGGACATGCATCGCCTCGATGTAGGTTTGCTCGCGCACCACCAGTGCTGCCGAGCGGACGACTCGGGCAATATTCGGCGTGAACACGATCGTCAGCGCAATGATAACGTTCAAAGCGGATGCGCCGAGCGCGGCCATTAAGGCAATGGCAAGCAAGATTCCCGGAATCGCAATCAACCCGTCGCAAATGCGCATGAGAATATGGTCCAACGTCTTGTAATACGTCGCATAGACGCCGATCACGAGTCCCAGAGCGGAGGACAGCAGCGCAACCGCCAGTCCGACGCTAATCGATACCCTGGCCCCGTAGAGAAGCCGGGTTAACAAATCCCGTCCGAATTCGTCCGTACCCAGCCAATGCTCGGCCCCGGGCGGCTTTAAACGGTCCACAACCTTCATGTCGTACGGACCGTAGTTCGTGAAGAGCGGTCCGATCAGCGCCAGAATCACCAATACAACAAAGATGGTCGCTCCGATCAAAAGCCCGTAGTTGGACTTCAGGCGGCGATATCCTAAGGCTCGCTGTTCTTTTTTCAGCTTTTTGCTGACTTGAGCGACATATTCCTTTTCCTGAACTGTAGCCATCCCGTTACACCTCTTTTATTTGCGATCCAATCGAACGCGCGGATCAACCGCGCCGTACAGCAAGTCGATGATCAAGTTGATGGTGACGTACATCAGCGTGACGACGAGCACCACCCCTTGGATCACCGCAAAGTCCCTTCTGGCAATGGAATTCAAGATCAATTGACCCAGACCGGGAATGTTAAATATGGCCTCCACGACCACCGCTCCCGTCACCAACGTGCCGAAGGTTTGTCCAATGACGGTCAGAATGGGCAGAAACGCGCTCCGAAACGCATGTTTGAACAGCACCTTCATTTCATGCAGGCCTTTGGATCTGGCTGTCTTGATGAAATTCAAATTCAGCACTTCCAGCATGGACGAACGGGTCATCCGCGTAATCAGGGCCGCCTGTATGGTTCCAAGGGAAATGCCGGGAAGAATCAGATATTTCATATGTTCCCATAGCCCGCTGCTCAGCGGTTCATATCCAGCGACCGGCAGCCACTGCAGCTTGACGCCCACGAACAGCATAAGGAACAATCCCAGCAAGAAACTGGGCAAGGCCATGCCCAGCAAGGATATCCCCATCAGCGTATAATCGGCGATGGATCCTCGCTTGTAAGCGGCGATAATCCCGAAGGGAATCGCGAGCAGGATCGCGATGACCTGTGCCAGAATGGCCAGCGATAGCGTGGGGGTAATATGCTCCGCAATGGCTTCGCTGACCGGCTGTTTCATGAAGATCGAATCCCCCAGGTCCCCCTTGAACAGGTTGGCCACCCAGCTCGTATATTGTTCGAGTATCGGGCGGTCCAGTCCAAGGTCCTGATTCAGCTGCTGTATTTCCTCCTCCGACGCCTCCATGCCCAAGATGGCCGCCGCCGGATTCCCCGGCGTTATGTGGATGATCAGAAAAATAGCGATGGTGACGACGGCCAGTACGGGAATCAGCGACAAAAGTCTTTTCGTAATATAAGCCAGCACGGTAAATCCCTCATTTGTACATGGTCTATGAATCCAATTTCAAAAAAGGAAGGTGTTATCGAAGTTACTCCGGTAACTTGTAACACCCTCCATTTACGCTTACTTCGCTACTTTGGCATTCCAAACCACCGGTGCTTCGAACAGCTCGAACCCTTCAAGCTTCTTCGTTGTGGCGACGACGCCATTATAATGGCCGATCACGGTGGAGGAAGCAAATTCGTACAGGAAGCCCTGCAGCTTCTCCCATTCCTGCTTGGCGGCTTCCGGCGTGGCTGCGCCGCGAATATCGATCAGCGCCTGCTTGACGGTTTCGTTGTCGAGTCCGGCCCAATCCGGATTAACGGCCAGCAGCTGCGGCGGGGTAAGCTGATAGCCCGTGCTGGCAACAAAGATGTCCCACTTGGAACGGTCGTTCTTCGTTTCCAGGAACGTCGGGAAATCGAAGTTCTCCACTTTTACGTTCATGCCGATCTGACGAAGCTGCTCCTGAATGACCAACGTGGCCGTGTACATCTCGTTATAATCCTTGGTCGTCAGCAGCGTGATTTCTTCGCCGTTATACCCGGCTTCTTGCAGCAGCTGCTTGGCCTTCTCGGGATTGGACTGGTTGTAATACTCCGCACCGGCTTCGGTCGACCATTGAACTTGGTTCGTATTCAGGTAACCCGGCGCTAAAGAGTACAAATCCGGTTTGGCGAAGCTCGCCAACATGATCTCCTCATTATTGAACGCGGCGAGAATGGCCTGGCGCATCTTCACGTCCTTTAACAATCCCTCACTGGTATTGAAAAATGCCGTCAGGGCACCGCCAGGGAACGAAAGCAGGTTGATGTTGTTGTCGGCAGCCAGCTCATCATAGCTTTCGATCGGAATGCTGTCCGCCACATCGTACTGGCCGGTCTTCACGCCTGCAATGCGCGTGGAGTGATCCGTCACGAAATGGAAGTACAGGTCTTTGGCGGGAGCTTCTTTTCGCCCGTCAAATCCGCTTGGCTCCGCATCCGACACCTGCTGATAATCGTCGTTTCGCACCAAATGGATGTACTGATCCTGCTTCCATTCCTGGAATTTATAAGGTCCTGTACCGATGTACTCCTTGATTCCGTCAGCCGGCGCTGCATCCACGATCTCTTTCGGCATGATCGAAGGGAACTGCGCTTGCGATGCAATAAGAATCAACACGTCCGACGTAGGCGTCTCTACGGTCAGCTTCACGGTATACGTGTCGACGGCTTCGAATTTGGCATTCGTCAGCAGCACCTTCGCCCGGGACGAAGTCACCAGCCAGCGGTTCATCGAGGCTACAACATCCTCGGACGTCATCTCTTTCCCGTTGTGGAACTTCACGCCTTGGCGAAGGGCGAACGTATACGTTAAACCATCCTCGCTTCGTTCGACCGACTCTGCCAGAGCCGGTACGGGCTCATAGTTTGCATTCAGCGTGTAGAGCTGCTCGAAGATATTGCCGGCCGTATCGAGCGCAACCGCCGATACCGTCAAGGCCGTATCCAACGTTGGCGGCTGAGCCGTAAGCGCGATGTTCAGCTCGTCTTTGTACTCTTGCTGTTCGGCTTGCTTCTCGCTTCCTTTGTCTTCAGCTGCGCCCTCTGCCGCCGGATCGGAGCCGTTGCCGCATGCCGCGATCAACAGCATCAGCACGATCGACGATAAGAGTAAACCTAACTTTCTGGCTTTCATTGTAATCCCCCCATGTAGTAGACATATGCATATAAAATGTATGCATCATGCTCTGTCAAAAACTCGTAAAACGAACGCACCCCTAAAATCTAAGTTATCTGGTAGGTTTAATAAGCTATGCACATACTAATAGATTCGCTATGGGCTGTCAATGCAATAATTGATCGCACTAGAATTAATTTCCTATTGGCGAAAATTAATAGATCTGAGTTGCAAGGACTTCGTTCCTCCCCATAGCCTTAACCGTCGCAGCCAGCCTTCCCCCGAAATATAAAAAAGCCTTGGTCCGTCTTTCGAACCAAGGCTCTTTATTAAAGTGGCAGATCGCTTTGCAAAATCTTTTCCCTGCGCCCTTTCATATACCACTGTCCCCAGGGATGAAGTTTATCGAAATTTCCGCGGCAGGCATGGAACAGCTTCATATACCGCCCCATTTCTCTCAGCTTCATGAAATAGGGGATCTCCCGTAGCCACTCCTCCTCCAGGCGATGCTCCACACGGTATCCTTCCAGGAAAGGGATCAGGAACTTACCGCTGTCCGGATCGGCCCCTGCGGTTAAACCCGAGAAGAAGGCGGCGACCGCTATATCATCCACGAACCATGAATAACGGCTCGCATCGAAATCAATCAGGCACAACGCATCCCCCTGGACAAAAAAATTGCCGTAATGAAAATCGGCATGAATCAATCCGTAAGTCTCCCTAGAAACAGGGAGCTTCGATATATACTGGCACAAGGCTTGATAACGAAAGGCAATTCCCTTCTCGGACGGCGGAAAATCGAGATGTCGAACCTTCTCTGCCTCATACGACCAATCCGGCCGTCTTGTGGAGGGGTCCTGATGGATATACGCTTGGGTGATACGATGCATGCCCCCCATGAATCGGCCCATTCGCCTGTATAAATCCTCGCCGGCTTCGTTCTCCCCAACCGGACGCCCCTTGGCTTCCTCGTAACAGACCGCCGTATATTCACGGTCCTCCATCCGGATTCGCTCCGCAAGGTTCCCGGCTGCCGAATGGAGCGGCCTCGAAACGCAAACGCCCTTACTCCCAAGATACTCCACCCACTGCACCTCGCCGGCAATCTTCGCATAGGGTTTGTGGGACTCGTCGGTCAAGCGCACATACACGATCTTCTCGTCCCTTCGATAAGAACGGACAAGGCTGTGTTCGGAAAAATGCGTCTGGAGTCTATTCCGCTCCAAGAGTCCGAACCTGCTTGCAGCCGCGGCCATAAGCTCGCTCCGACGTTCCAATTGCAGCGCCTCCCTTCAAGCCGGATGATATTGAAATCAATGATGAATGATTTCTGCAAATTTAAAGCGGCTCCTGCATGCAAAGCTCGGTCCTCATGAATATTCCATTGAAATAACGCCATCCAACAGCGGTCCTTGTGCGGGCCGCTTTCTCCGCCGATGTATACGCTCTTGTTGTCGTCAAAAGGGCGGGAGGATATAATACGGGTAAAATAAAATCGTTTTGCAAGAAAGAGGGCCTTATTATGAATCCCCAAACCCGAAACGCCCGAACCCAAATCATCGTCGAAGCAGCCGAGCGCGTATTTACACATAAAGGCATTGAAAAAGCCACCATGCAGGATGTAGCCACCGAGGCTGCCATGGGCGTAGCTACCGTTTTTCGTTTTTTTCCCCGCAAAGAGAAACTCGTCGTTGCCGTTGCCACGAAAATGCTGGAGACCGTTCTCGAGACCTTCCGCTCCGTCGCGGAGCAGCCGGTTTCCTGTATGGAGAAGCTGGAGCTGCTGTTCGACCACTTCATTTCCCTGCTGGAGCAGCAGACCAGCTCGAACGTGAAGCTGCTCGAGAACTTCGAGAGCTATGCGGCTCAGTTTACAGAGCCTCTTGAGGACATCGAGTTGTTTAACGCCGTCTACCGGGATATATCCCAGGTATTCTCGACCATCGTGGAGCAGGGCATCGAGGATGGATCGGTTCAAGCCGATCTTCCGTTCGCCGAGACGCTGACCACCATCGTGAATACGTTCGGCATTTTTGCCAGAAAGCTGTCCCTCCAGAAAAACATTCTGGTGGTCGAGCCGGACCTCGCGCCGGAGAAGCAGCTGGCGATTCTCAAGCACATTCTGCTTAATTATTTGCGGGCATAAGGGAGTTGGAGCCAAGTAAAAAGAGTGCGCAGCATCACAACTGCACACTCTTTTCTTGTTGGTATCCCTGGCTTCTCCTACAGGCCCAGCTTCTGCCCCCGCTCCAGGCGCTGGATCTGCTGCTCGCCCGTGACCGCCAGCTCGCTGAACTGATGGATCGTCTCGCGCATCCGCGGGAGAGCCTCCTGCTTGTAAGTGCTGATGGAATCAAGCGCTGACAGCACATCCGTGAACGCTTGCTTCAAGGTATCAACGGAAATACTCGTTTCCAGCGATTGCTTATGAATCGCCGCACCTTGATCCTTCAGCATTTTGGAGGTGGCGCTGATCAGGTTGTTGGTGGTTTCGTTCAGCAGCTCGATTTTCTTCAAGACAATCTTCTGGTTGTACAGGGCACTTGCCACCGTGACCGATATTTTCAGCGCCGTTACCGTTACGTTTCTCGCCCGATCCACACCACGGATTAACTCCTTGTTGTTCCGAATGACGACTTCAATCGCCATAATTCCCTGCTGGTTTACGACCAGCATCTGCTGCAGGTCCATCACGCGCTGGCGCAGCGGGAACAGCACCTCTTCGGTAATAAACCGGATTTTATCCTCCGACTCCTGCCGTATTTTGGCCGCCTCGACCTGGGATTCGATCTCTGCATCCATGAGCATGCCCAGCTGAATTTCCTTTTGCAGCTTTTTGGTGAGCTCGCGGAGGGTTTGCTGTTCAATCTCCAGCGTGGTGTTGTCGTTCTTTAATACGGTTTTTCCTTTATCCAGAGAAATGATGATATCCGAAATGACGGCATCGGCCTTTTGAAACTTGGCAAAATATCGGCGCAGCGGGTTAAACACCATGCCCAGCAGCCCGCTCTTCGCAAAATCCACGACGCTTGGGTCCAGATCCTTCAGCTGCAGCTGCAGCTCCGTTAACCCTTTAGCCACTTGACCGCCTTCGTCCCCGGTTTTCGATAATTTCCCCACCTGAACCTGCAGGAGCGCATTCTTCTCCGAGGAGGATCTCATCGAGCTGATCCCAAAGCTTTCAATGGATTGCAGCACTTGTCTTCGCTTCTCGAGCGATTCGATATCCAGCTCCATGATGGCCTGCACATTGTTAGCCGCCAGCTCCTTCAGCTGCGTGACTTCTTCCGGCTCAGGCTTCACCTGCTCTTCAATCGCCGTCTTAATCTCTTCGGGACTAATGACTTCCATCGTAAATGACAATATAACCCCTCCTCCAAATTTCTGTGTTAACCAGATTCACATCGTATGAAAAATTGCTACATCTGCACATTCAGCAGCTGGCCGATTTTGTATACGACATCATCGGTATCGGCGTTGATGCTGGCAGCTTCATTGATGCTGGAAATGCTTTGGAGCGCCTGAATGTCGGCATTATAGCCAATCGTATACACCGGGATTTTGAAGGCTTGGATCAGTCCGCGGATATCGTCTAGGGAATGCCCGACGTTCGTCTCCCCGTCACTCAGCACAAAAATCAGGGGTTTCACGTCTGGATTTGCCGCCATCTCGTCCTGCAGCATCTTCATCGCCACGACGATGCCGTCAAAGGTCGCGGTATTCCCACTGGCCTCTAGGCTGTTGATCGCACCGACAAACATCGACTGCTGATTCAAATCGTACTTGCCGATCGGAAGGTTGATCGTAACGTCCGTGGAATACGATACAAAGCCGATGCTGTTGTCCCGGCCCAGATATTTCTGTCCCGTCAACAGCGATTCCTTGAGACGGTTTAACGGCTCGCCGTCCATGCTCCCCGATACGTCCGCCACAAACACGGCCGCTACCGGCTTGTTGCCGTCCTTCTTCTCCTTCCACAGCTTCTGGGCGGACGGCAGCAGGCTGCTGTCAACGACCTCGAGCTCGGATTGGTAATCATTAAGACCGTTGAACCCTTTTTTGTCGGCCATCTGCTGGTATTTGTCCTGCTCAACAAATTCCGCGAATTTCTTGATGATGTCCAGCTTCTCCTTCGGCAATTTCCCGAGCGCGTACAAAGGGCTGTCGTGCCTTACCCCAAACGGGGTAAAGACGTAACCGCTTTTCATATCCGCCGCGTTGACAAAGGTCTGATACTCCAGGACAAAGGCATCCAGCATGCCGGACTTCGCCGCATCGCGCATCTGGATCGTGGTGGAAGCCGTGAAAGGAACGTTCGCTTGGAATTTCTCGAAGCCCTGTACCGCCTTCTCGCCCAGTATGTCGTTGCTGTCGAACGTTTCAAGGGCCGTGATCAGGAAGTTGAGGCCCGTGGAGCTGGCAAAAGGATCCGTGTACCCCATCGCCAATTCATTATTCGCTATCGCATCCGTCAGCGTCTTGACGTTCAGGGAGCCGTACTTCTCCACCAGCTCGTCGTATTTGGCTTTTCGGGTGACGACGCCGGTGACGTTCCCCGTCAGGCGCTTGGATACCAGCTCGGCTTTGACGCCGTATTCCTTGACCATCTCCCCCCACAGCTCATTGGAAGGCGTAAAAGCGTCCGGCACGTACTTCCCGGATGTTATGTAATCGGTTGCGGTTCCCGAAGCGATATTGCGGATCTTCACGGATACCGGCTTGCCGTTCACTACCGGCTTGGCTTTGTTGAATTCCTCTGCCACTTCGTTCAGCCATCCGTCAATGCCCGGTCCCGCCTTCTCCGGCGAGGAGAAAATCTCCACGTACAAGTCCGTCGTATTCTCGACCGAGATCGGGAACTTCGATATATCGGGCAGGGAATCCGCGACGGCCACCGGGTCGAGATCGACTTGGCCTTTGATGGGATCGGCTGTCGTGACAGTAATATCCTTGTAGATTTTGTTGATCTTTTTAGCCGCGCCTTCCGAATCGACCTCGGCTTGGCTTTTGCCCAGATTGGAGGTCAATGTGATCCCCGCGTACACTAGAACAAACACGACCACTGCAATGGCCACTAAGACGACAAAGGCACTCCCCTTGCTTCGCATAATCATCTCCCTCTCTTATTGCTTGTATAATTTGGTTTGCTTGATTAACGCATCGATTTCCTTCATGCACGGCATATCCTCCACATCCCGGTAATCGGTGCTGCCGAGCAAAGAGATCTCCAGCAGCAGCTGATCAAGCTTGAGCATGATTTCCTCGTTCGCCTCCAGATAACCGGTCACGTAAGCCAAGTACTCTTGGTATAACGCCGTTTTTTTCTGCGCCACCTTGCTGGACAGCTGGGAGGCTTTCGGCTGATCCGCCATGCGGGCGAAATCGGATGCGGCGAAGACGCCAAGCTTGTTCAGTATCCCTCGGATATTGAGGTAGAACAGCTTCTCGACTTCATCGATGACACCCATGAATTTCCTGTAACTGAGCTCCGTTGGCTGAAACCGCTGACCCAGAACGCTCAGCAGCGCGTTTCTCTTCTTCTCGATTCGCTCCAATTGATCCAGGGCAAGAGCGATATCATTCTTCAGCACTTTCACGTTGCGGTAATGGTGGAGCGCCTCTATGTAATCCTCGCGGGTCTGAATCGTTTGGATCGGTTTTGCAGCCGGAGCCTTGAACAACAAAACATAACTTCCATAAAAGAGTGCAAGAATACTGACGACCCATACGGTGATGACCAGTGCAGACTGGAAAGCGTTATCGCCGCCGACTTGGAAGCCGAGCAGCCCGGGCGAAACCAGGACAATATTCACGATCGCGATAACCGCCATTAGCAGGAGCAGCTTCGCGGACTTCGAGCCATTCAAGAATTAACACCTCCCCTGCTCCTATAGAGCGATGACTGATTCGACCTATCTTATAAAACATCCGTAAAAACATAGGCAATTGAAGGATATAACACATGCTACGTCTCAATTCGAAGTTAGATGCATTTTCCTCTCCAGGCAGCCCTGCCGATATGTAATCCATTCATTTCTTTATCGGATTTTCACTTGGATAACATGATGCGGGCATGGCCGTCCCGTGTTTAAGAAAGCCATGGCGAATACGCAGAGAACCGCGGCAAAACAGAGGGGCCAGGCCGAGGCGAGCAAGTTCATAGAGGTAGGGTAACTATATCAAAATTACATAAATAATCCAATGGTTCTGCGACAAAAGACACAAAAAAAGTCCTTCAGGGCGTGCCTGAACGACTTCTAATAGGGATGGCCTGCCGACGGGACTATATACCTTCAAGCTTTGCCTCTGGGCAGCTTATCCGCATATCGGGTCCGCAACTCGCCCAAGTAATCCAGCTTGCCGAGCACCTTCTCTTTATTCAGCATGCCCATGCTCAGAATGAGCTGCTCGATCAGCAGCAATGGCGTCACCATGGAATGAAATTCGCCCATATCCCCCCGACTGACAAAAAAGGAGATCTGCGCCGGCGTTCCATACCGGAACTCCTCCCGGTCCGTGATCATGATCGCCGCATTCTGCACGCGGCTTACGCAGTCCAGGATGACCTCCGTTTCCGGGAGCATCCGAGTAAAGCTGAAGATCAGCACAACATCTTCTCTCTCCACATGCGCGAGCGATTCCAGCAGTTCATGACCGCTGCCGGCCATGATTCGCACCGACATGCCAAACCGGGATAAACGGTACGACAATAATTCGCCCAGCGAGAGGGACGGACCAGGCGCATGCACATACACGCGTCTTGCCGAGGCCATTAGACGGGCTGCCTCCTCCAGCTCGTCGGGGCGGTTCTTCTCCATCGTGTCTTGCAGATGATGCTTCGCCTGTTCCAGCATTTTCGCGGGCAGACTGGACGCGTCCAGCCGGGATATCGTTTTTTCCAGCTTTACGGCAGGCGTCGTATCCGAGGATTCCCGCAGCTTCAGCTTGAACGCCTTGGCATTCTCGTGCCCGACGGCACGCCAAAACCGGGAAACGGTCGCGATGCTGGTGCCAAGCCTGTCGGCGATTTCCTGCTCGGTCATGAACAGCATCTCCTCGGGATTACGTTCGATAAAATCGGCGATTTTGAGCTGGCTCGGCGACAGCCCGGATGTATCGGGAAACAGATTCTTCAATGATGCTGCACTCCTTCTGCAATGAAATCATCGTAATTGGGCGTGAGTTCATCATACGCCGTGATTGTTATGTAAATTTTATTTCATGATTATATTTTTGTAAAAAATATTACAATACGTTGACATAATACTCCGTTCATTTTAATAATCGCCTCCTATACTGATAGCAAATCCCAATTCCAAGGAGGCTTCTCTCTAATGGCAAGCAATTCACGGGTCTATACCCTGACCTCTTCGCAGAAAATGATGATTTTCGTGCTGTCCATGTCGCTGTACGGCCTGTCCAACATGTTCACCGAGCTCATTCCCGCGTTTCGCCTGGGTCCGATCGAGCTTTCGGTCGAATATTTCGCGTTCATTCCCCTAACCCTCTGCATGCTGTTCCATCCTTTTTATGCTGCTGTAGGGGCTGCGCTCGGCGAAGTCATCTTCGGTGAACTGATGCTCGGGCAATTCGGCGGCCTCGGAGAGCTGGAGAAGTTTCTTACCTTCTCCTTCGCCATGTACGTCGCCGGCCGCTTGGTCAAAAATCCCCTCAGCCGCGCTCAGGTTGGCATCGCCGCCATGTCGGGCGTCATCATCCACCAGCTGTGCAGCTCTCTGGTGGATATCGGCAAGGTTTGGATCGGCGTCGAGGAATTCGAAGCCGTGCCGGGGCTTGCACAAAGCGTGGTCCTTGTCGAAGGCATCGGTTTCCTGAACGATGTGCTGTTCTCCGGCATTCTGTTCGCTCTTCTGCCTACATTATATCTGGTTCCAAGGTTGTATGGAAAAATCGAGCCGCTGCTCGGCATCAAACCCCGCCAGAAGCTTACCCAATACGAAGCCGCCGGCATCGTCTCGCCCAAGCTGGTCCTGGCCGGAATCGTTTTGGCGCTGATTGCCTTCGGGGCGGAATCCCTTTCGGAAACGGACTGGAACCTCGGGGAGTGGGACAGCGGATTTGCAGACCGGTTCGGCGTCGGCGCGATCTGGATCAGCATTGCTGCAGCCGCCATCGTTGCTATTGCGGTACTGACGTTCATGCGGGCCAGAAAAAACCGTGGCCTTCAAGAAGAGGAAATGCCGGAGAACCCGCCTTATGCCTAAGCCGTCCATTCAAGACAACCCGGCCATCCGAATCGCAGGCGTCACCTTTGCCTATCCCGGTTCGGAGCAGCCTGTGCTGAAGGAAGCTTCCCTGCATATTCGCCGCGGCAGCTTTACGGCCATCATCGGAGGAAACGGCTGCGGCAAATCCACGCTTTGCAAGCTGTTCAACGGATTGATTCCCCACTATTATTCAGGCGATTTCACGGGTACCGTCGAAATCTGCGGGGCTTCCGCCGAGAATCGGACGGTCTCCGAGCTATCGCGCATGGTGGGGTATGTCTATCAGGATTTTGATAACCAGCTAGTCCGCCCCACCGTCATGGATGAAGCCCATTTCGCTCCGCTCAATTACGGGCTCTCGGACTACCGGGCCATGGGCGCCAGGGCACTCGATATGTGCGGATTAACCCATCTGAAGGACCGCTATATTTGGGAGCTGAGCGGCGGGCAGAAGCATCTGCTCGCCTTGGCGGGAGCCCTCTCGCTGGAACCGGACATTCTCGTTGTGGATGAACCGGTATCCCAGCTCGATCCCCAGCACGCCAGGCAAGTATATGATGTGCTGCGCCAGTTAAATCAGGTCCATGGAAAGACCATTATCGTGATTGAGCATCATGCGGAGTTTATTGCGGACTACTGCGAGGAAGTATGCCTGATGGAGCAGGGGAAGGTACTGTGGCAGCGCCCGGTCATCGAAGCGCTGAACAGCCTTGAAGATCTGGAGCGGCTTGGCATCCAGCCGCCCCAGGTGACCAAAGCAGTGGTACAGCTGTCTGCGATTTTGCTGAATGGCGGTTTGGCTCCCGGCCGTCCGCAGGATGGACACTCGATAACGGTCGGCTCCGACTCTTATTCTATGGGGTTGTCCGGATATCAGCTGAAGCAGCCTTACCCTATTACGGCCGAAGAAGCAGAAGTCTATTTTGCAGAGCTTCTGCACAGCCACGCGGATAGCCCAGCGCTGCTTGATCATCCACCAACCGACGCTAGAGCAGACGATGCTTCCCCCGCTGACATCACCGTGAAAAACCCGGAATCCGACCAGCGCCGCATCCTGCAGGGCGATGAATCAGAACGGCAAGGGGAGCATGGTTCACTGGTGGAGTTCCACCATGCCGTACTTCGCTACCGAACGATTCACAAAACGGAGCACGAGGTTCTTCGAGGCATTGATCTTCGCCTGTATGAAGGCGAACGCATCGCACTTGTCGGCAACAACGGCGCGGGCAAATCGTCGCTTCTAAAGCTGATCGCCGGCATCGCCAAGCCTTCCGGCGGCTCCGTCACGATGATGGGCAGAAATACCAAGGATTTATCGCTGGAGCAAATATCCGCTGGCGTCGCTTACGTCTTCCAGAACCCCGAGGATATGTTCATTGAAGATAATGTGCATCAAGAGGTGGCCTACGGCTTGAAGAGCCGCCGTCACCCGGAAGCGGAGGATCGGGTTCAGCGCATGCTGACTCATTTCCGGCTTCAGCCTCTCCAGGAACGGGATGCCCGTCTCCTCAGCGGTGGTCAGCAGCGCCGCGTATCCCTGGCCATAGGGGCCGCTATGATGCCCCGGCTGATTCTGCTGGATGAGCCGACGGCCAATCTGGACATGTCTACTCGTGAAGAGCTTCTGGATACGCTGCAGGAGCTGGAGGACCATGTCCGTACCGTTGTCATCGCCACCCATGATATGCAGCTGGTTCACGAATGGGCGACCAGAGTGATCGTCTTGAATCAAGGCGTTGTGGCCGGCGACGGCACCGTCTCCGAGATTTTTGCCGATTCGGAGCTTATTTCCCGGGCCGGGCTCGCACCGACCCAGATGATGGATTTATCTATAAGGCTGGGCGTCGTGCCCCCGACCAGCTCACCGGACGAATTTGCCCGGTATATGTACGGCATTCTGAGCGGAAAGGAGATTCACCGTCATGCAGGTAGTCCGCAACTGGTTTAACAAGATTTCGATTGAACGGATTCAGCTCGAGTTGATGAATACCGCCTACGGGAGCGGTCATGCCGCCCTTTCCCGGCTCGATCCCCGATGCATGCTGATCTGGTACCTGTTCTTTGCCATAGCGCCCTGGTTTATTTCCAGCATGACCGTGCTGGCCGGATTGTTTCTCATGATGGTGGTCACCACCATTCTGTCCCGGGTTACGCCGTTTATTATCGTCGTACTATGCCTGGGCCTGATCGGCCAGGTCGGCTGGCTGTTTGTGGTATCCCTCTTTTTCGGCGGGGACGTCAGCTCGGCGCTTCCGCTGCTGAAACTCACCTTAAAGCTGTCGGTTGTATCGCTTGCAAGCATTACGGTGTTCTCCGGCATGGATCCCGAGAAAATCAGCGACGGCCTGCTTGCGCTCGGCATGCCTGCCGCCTTCTCGTTCAGCTTGTCGTACGGTTATCGGATACTCCCCGTATTGTTCGAAGAATTTCGCCATGTGCTGCTTTCTTACCGGCTTCGGGGAAAAGCGCCGGAACATCCCGGTTTTCTCTACTGGCGGCTCGCGGCCTATTACATGAAACTGCTGATGCTATCTTTTTTTCCTTTGATGCTGGCCACCGCCAAACGTTCCCGCACGACGGTAGAAGCGCTGGAGACCCGCGGTTTCTCCTACGGCATGAAGAATCCGGCTGCCAAGAAGCTGAAGCTGTCCCACCTGACCCTGTCGGCGCGGGATGTGGTGTTCCTGACCGGAACGGCAGCATATACCGCATTATTGTTCTGGTTCGGCTAACCTTAAAATTACTGACATCGACAAGGAGTGTTCGAATATGAAAATTGATCTCCATACCCACGCCAAATTGTCCAAAGCGTCCGATTTCTCTAAACATTATTATGAGGAGATGATCCGGGAGGCGCTGGACAACGGACTTGATGCACTCGCTTTGACCGAGCATTTTAACACGCGCCATTTTGACGAGGTGTACCGGCAGCTTGACAGCATGTTCCCCTATAACGGCGAATACTACGATGCAGGCGGATTAAAGATCTTTCCTGGGATGGAAGTGGACATCCGGGAAACCGGCCACATTCTGCTGATCGGCCGGAAGGAGTTCATTCTGGAAACCCGCCGTCGCCTGGACGGGTATACGGAGAAGGGCGCCTTCATCCCTTTCGATGATCTGATGGACATGGCCGAAGCCTTCCCGCTGCTCAAGATCGGAGCCCATCCGTTCCGGGAGAGCACGCCGCTCCACCATCTCACGCGCAGCCAGTTGAGCCGCCTGGACGCCTTTGATCTCAATGCCAAGGATATGTACCAATACGGCAGCAAAGCCAATCAAGATCAGGTTCAACGTTTCGCCGCCGATCTCGGCAAACCTGTTACGGCGGGTAGCGATACGCATCAATGCCTCCAATTCGGAAGCGTCTATAACGAGCTGCATATGCCTTGCGAATCCGCTGCCGAGCTCAAGGATGCCATTATGCAAGGCGCTTACCAGCTTCATGTCTCGGACAGCCTGCCGATTAAGGTCAAAGCATCCGTCATGCTGAAAAAGCTCATGAAGGAGATCATCCGGCTCCAGTCCCCCTCAGCCGTCATCTAGCTAGTGAAACGTGAACTACGCCAAAGCTCAATAGCCCCCCCCCCCGCTATGTATCATTTACATTCATGTACGAAAAAGAAGCCTGGTCATGTATCCATGTCCAGGCTCCTTGCGTTTCCGAAAGATTGTTACATTGCGACTCGATCCCATGTCATTCCCGTCCGAACCGGCTCTCTAACCCCATTCCAGCGTTGCACGAATCGGCGGGATGGGCGGAATTACTGCAGTCGATCCAACAGATTCAGCATGGCTTGCGCGCTTTCCGCACGGGTGGTCTTGGCTTGAGGCGTAAACATGCCATTGGCATGCCCCTTCATCAAGCCAAGGGCCAAGGCTTCATTCACCTCTTGGAGTGCCCATGAAGAAATTTGCTGCTGATCTTTCAGGTTAGGTGCTTCCTCTAAAGAGGAAGCGTCTCCCTTGGTCTGGTAAGCACGATAAAGCATCACAGCCAGCTCCTCGCGGGTGATGGCCGCGTTCGGTGCGAACGTGTCCTTGCCTCTGCCGTTCACCAGCCCGTGCTGGGAAGCCGCCGCAACCGCCGAAGCATACCATGTTTCGCCGTCCACATCCGTGAAGGTCGTGCCTTGCGTGCTTTCCAGGCCCAGGGCACGAACGAGCATCGCGGCGAACTGCGCGCGCGTCAGCGGCTGATGCGGACTGAATTTCGTATCGCCGGTGCCATTCACAATATGCTGGGCTGCCAGCTCTTTTACCGCTTGCTCCGCCCAATGGCCGGCAAGGTCGGCAAACGATTTGTCGTATTCCAGCACGGCATAGTAGCTCAATTGACTGACTTCAGCCGTCAGCTGCCCATTTACCGGCTTGCCGCCGGCATATTTCAATGGTCCCAATTCCGAAATGCCGTAGATGCCGGCCAGCTCGCCGTGAATGGCGCTGTCGACAGGAAAAGCAATCGTTACAGGCGCTATGAAATGCTCCAGCTTATATGCCTTGCCGTCTTTCGTACGGACGTTAAGATCTAATTCGTACATCTTGCTGCCCTGCTTCAGTTTAGCCTTCCCGGCAGCAGCTGCTTTGGCTACGAGAGAGGCAGCTGTCTGCGTTCCAACCTCCTTCAGCTTAAACGAAATGACCGCATCCCTAGCCTGCTCGGCCGGTACGAGCTGGCGCAGCGCTTTGAGCAGCGCGGACGGAAGCTGTACCATCACGCCGTCCTGCTTCAGCTCCAGCGGCTTCGCCCCCAGAATATCCCCTGCCGTCAGCGGCAGGAGAACTTCGATATCCTCGGCACCGAGCTGAATCGTCACTTTCTCTTGCCCGCCGCGCAGCGATTCTTCGTTAACGATCCGCTGACCCTGATTTGGCTTCGTTCCCGGATCGGTAGACGGATTGCCGCCTGCTCCTCCGCTTCCGTTTCCACTGCCGGAGTTGCTGCCGTTGCTGCCGTTGCCGCCGCCTTCAGTTGGCACTGCAGCCAGAATGACGGTACCGCCATCCGACATGGCAGGGAGCGTTAGCGTCACTTTCTGATCGGCCGTTACGTTATACACGCTGCCGCCGTACAAGTCCTTCGCCTTGCTGCCCGCATTAAACGGCACAGGCAGGACGACTTCTTTCGGTTCGTTCTTCACGTGAATCGCGGTAACGATATGCTCTCCGTTAAACTGCTTGTCGAATGCGAGATAACCATCCGCATTCGAAGCCGCGATGGATGTGCGCGTTCCTTTTGAAAATACTTTCGAGTTTGCCGCTCGAATGTTCAAGAGCTTCTGGTAATGCGTGAGCAGCTTCTTCTCGCCCTCCAGCTGGTCCCATGGCATATCGCCGCGGTTCTCGCTAAATTCGCCTTTGCCCATATCCCCGGCATTCTTGCCGGAGCGCCCAAGCTCTTCGCCATAATAGATGACCGGCTGGCCTTTGGATGTAATTTGCAGCGCTGCAGCCGCCATCAGCTTTGCCTTGTCGCCATCCACGTAGTGGGACAGGAAGCCATCCTCGTCATGACTGCTTAGGAATTGCCCCATCATTCGGGTGTTATCCAGCTTCGATTCGCGGTCAGCCAGGTAGGCCTCAACCGATTCCACGCTGCCGTTCACGAATTCCTTGGCCTTTCCTTTGAAGCCGAAGTCCAGCAAGCTGTCCATCTGGCCGCTCTGAAGCGTTCCGCCGTCGCTGTCTACCGTAGCTCCGAAATATTCGCCAATCATTTTGAAGCTCGGATCGAGGTGGGTCAGCGCATTTTTGAACGCCTTCCATGTCGTTTCATCCACGTGCTTCACCGTATCCACGCGGAAGTAGTCGATCGTGTCTCCGCGGTCGGTTTTGGCACGCTCCAGCCAGCTTGCCTGCCAATCGATGATCTGCTGGCGAACAGCCGGATTCTCCGTTATGAAATCAGGAAGCCCCGCTAATTCGCCTTTGATCGGGTCCGTATCGGCCGACAGACCGTCTGTACGGAGCATATCTTTAAACCGGTCCTTATCTTCCTGCGTGATACCGGGCGCTCTGTCTCCCGGCTTCAGGCCATATCCCGTATGGTTGACCACGACGTCCACCATAATTTTGATGCCCCGGTCATGCGCCTTATCGATCAGCTCCTTAAAGGTATCCAGATCGCCCAGATGCTCATCGATCTTCGTAAAATCTTTGGCCCAATAGCCGTGATACGCATATTGCTTGCCGCCGAAGCCTGCACCCTGATTGAAATCGATGTTATCCACAATCGGCGTGATCCACAGCGTATTTACGCCCAGATCCTCGATGTAATCGAGTTTATCGATCAATCCTCTGAAATCCCCGCCATGGTAGGCTTCCGGGTGATCCTTGTCAACATTCGCATTGTTGGAAGCATCCCCATCCATGAAACGGTCGGTCAGCACAAAATAAATGCGCGCCTCGTCCCAATCGAAATCGAGTTTGCCGCCTGTGATTCTTGGCTTCACCGTTATCGCGGCTTCGCCGGTATGCCTATTGCCGTATTGGTCGACTAGCGTGATTCCTACTTTCTTGCTGCCGGCCGTGACCGTATCCTTTACGGCAATGCTGTGCTCCAGCAGCTCTGTATCAACCTTCGCTTGGGCCGGACCTCCCAGCTCCGTCAGGTCGACGAACGCTTCCTTGTAAGCAACGGGCTCCGAAGAGGTTACATTCAATTTTAGCACCGCATTTTCATCATAAGAGATGGAACCAGGGGTTACCTTCGCCCCGATGGTCACGGTCGGATCGCGGTAAACCACCTGCGACTTTCCGTTCACCGTGTTTTTCGGATCGGTGACTTCCTTCGTGGTTCCGTTATGATTGACGATGAACGTGTATTCGTACGTTCCGGGAGCAACGCCCTTAAGCGTATAACTGAACCATTCCTTGTCAGGAACGTAGACCATCGTTTCCAGCTTCCCGTTAATCTTCACTTTCACGTCAGAGATGCTATCCATCCGGCCGTCCCTGAACAATTGATCGTCCCGATAATGGAACGTAATGTTACCGTCTTCAAGCGTCGGCCCCGTAATGCTCGGCAAAATCTCCAGCTCATGCACCATGCTGGTCACATTCACTTTCGTGAAGGCCTCTCCTGGCTGAAGCGGAATGATCCGGTCATCCGGGATATCCTGCTTGGCCGTATCCCAATTCGTTCCTTTGCGCAGAACGAAACCGACGCCTGTTGTTTCGGGTGCCACCTCAATCTGTACGGTAGCCGCGCCATTCTCTATCTTTTCAAACTTAATCTCACCGTTCGTTACCCCCGTATTCCAAACCCACAAATTCCAATCCGCATAATCCTGATCCGGCCGAATGTAGTTAAGCTGCACATACCGTTTATTGTCCACTACATCGGCTGTAACGGTTACGGTAATCTCTTTCTGGAACCCCCGATAGGAAACGGTTATGACCGCCGTTCCTTCCGCGACTCCCTTCACCACGCCTGCGGCCGTTACCGAAGCCACCTGCGGGTTGCTGGATGCATAGGTTGCTTGTTTCGTTACGGCTCGCTTGCTGCCGTCCTCGTATTCAGCGTATACCGCGGTTTGATGCGTCTTACCGGTCTGCAGAGAGTAACTATCTTGATCTGCCGATATCGCGCGGAGTACGGCTGCCGCGGCGTCCGTCTTGATCACAACGGCCGTCAGAGGCTCAAGCGTGATCGAGCCGGAGGTTAACGTGAAGCCGGACTTCGCTTTGACGCCTGTCGTGCCGGCTTCATCGTTGTCGACCACCACCGTGCCGGAGCTCAGATCTTCGCTTAGCGTAAGCGTTCTCGACTGATTATCCGCATTAACGAACACATAATAATGGCCGGTTCCGTCCGTCGCTTTATTCTTATAAGCAATGACCAGATCCTGCGCCTTTACTTCGGGAATCTGCAGCAGCGTTACGTTCGAATTCACCATCGACTGATCGCCGAGGCGGAAAGCGTCGGACGATTTTCTTAACTCGATCAGTCCGGTCGTATATTCCCGCGTCTTGTTATTCTCCGGATATTTGGCTTCATCCGTCGCTTTCTCCCAATCGAACATGTTGATGGCATCAGAGGAGTCGTAGGAATCATGGATGAAATAACCGAAGCGGTTTCCTGCCTCGTCCTCTAATTCATGGTATTTCTGCTCGGGAACCCCTGGACCCAGCCATTGCTTGGTCCGCCCGTACTCCTGTCCTGCATGGAGGAACGCCGTTCCTTGCGAGGTCAAGGTGAGCAGGTTGCCCAGGCGAATGCGCTTATGGATCTCCAGATCATTCGCTGCAAACGACGGGTCCTTTTTGATGGACTGCGCAATAATGTCATACAGCGGCAGATTGTCATGGGCTTCAATGTATTGAACCATGTCACCCGGATCGTCTTCCTTCGTATTGCCTGGCTGCGCCTTGATATTGTTGAAAATGGTTTGGATGTCGCGCGCGCCGCCTGTAATGAATCGAGGCTCGCCTTCATTGCCGAAGCCGGATTTCAGTTCGTTGCGGAACTCATCGGAGAAAACGCCGACGTCGTCCGTTTTATCCATCCAATTCTGGTCCGCACCCTTGCCTGCCAGGGAGGGATCCGACAGATGGCCGCCGAACGTGACCCAGCCCTCGCCGATAAACAGCGCTTTCGGGTTGATGGCTGCAGCGGCATCATAAGCGTTCTGCACGGCTTCATAGGTGGCGTCGCCCATCATGTCCCAGCGCATGCCGTCGATTTTGTATTCGTCGAACCAGTATTTCACGGAGTCCACCATCAGCTTCTCGGCCATCTTGTGGTTGGTCGCCAGATTGTTGCCGAAGCCGCCGATGAAATTACCGTTGGCATCCTGGAATGCATAATAGTTCGGCACGATATCATTCAAGAAATCTGCCTTGGCCATATGGGTGTAGACCACGTCCAATACGACGCCCATGTCCGCCTCGTGAATGGCGTTGATCATCGCCTTCAATTCTTTGATGCGAAGCTCGGGATCCGTTGGATCCTCGGAGTAAGCACCGTCAGGGGAGAAATAGCTGTGCGGGTCATATCCCCAGTTGTACTCGTTGTCTTTGGCCGAATAATCCAGCTCCCTGTTCTTCATGGCCGCTTCGTCGCCGTAATACCAAGCCATCACAGGCAGCAGCTGAACATGGGTGACGCCCAGGGACTTGATGTATTCGAGCTTCTCTTTGAACGCGTCGTAGGATCCCCAAGTCGCGTTATGCAGGTCGTTCTCAATCGTCGGATCCGACGTGAAATCCCGGACGTGAATTTCCCAGATGATGGCGTCTTCCCGCTGCTCGTAGCCCGGAATGTCCGCAAAATCCAAGCCGGCGGGATCCGTTTGACTCAAATCGACGATCGCGGCTTTGCCGACGGTATCGCCGTCCGGTCCAACTTCGCCCTTGGTGTTCACTCTGAATTGCGCCATGGATTTGGCATAAGGATCCAGGACGGTTTTCGTCACGCCGTTATTGGTCACTTCGTATTGATAAAAATATCCTCTAAAATCTTGGATGCCGAGGTCTCCCGGCTTCAACCGAACCGACCATACCCCTTTATCACCCTTTTGGAGAGCGGCATTGCCGATAAACTGCGTGGCATCATCCTTGCTGTACACCTTTGCGGTGACTTCGGTCGCCGTCGGTGCCCACAGCTTTAGCTCGGCTCCTCCAGCCTGATAAGTCGCCCCGAGGTCATCGCCGTCGTAAGCGTACATCTCATCCAGCATTCTCCAGCCGGTGGAGGCGGATACGGTTTTTCCGGCGTAGGTTACGCTTAGCGGTAATTGATCCAGCTGAAATGATGCCGATACTTCGATGGTCGTGTTTCCGGTAATCTTCACGTTTTGAATGGCAGCCGGATGGCCGTCCTTATTCTTAATCAGCAGCTCATTCTTCAGCGTATCCGCTTCCAAACCATCGGTCATGGTAAATCCGAGCTGGAGCTTTCCTGGAGCCAATACTTCAGCCGAGACCAACCCGGTAGGCACTTCCCCATACGGGGATGTGTAGACGGTGTTGTCGCCTTCTTGAATGAATAGATGCTGGTATCGATCCACCAGAGAGAAGCCTTTGTCGCCCCCGTCTTTGCCGGCGTCTCCTTTGGCCGGATCCAGCACGAGGAAATTAATCTTCTGGGCTCCCGGCTTCATTGGAATGTCCACATAAGCGCCATATCGGTCGGTTTGGCCTGAAGGGAACATCGTAGCCCCCGTCGGCCAGTCTTTCGAAGGCGCAGCGACATCGTCTCCCCATAACCATAAACCGTACGGATCATAGTTCTGATCCTGCCGTTGATAGTGGATACGCACGGTATCCGCCGGCAGGTCAACAGGCTCAAAGCTGTATACCGTATCGGAGCCTTCCTTGAGCCATACTTCGTTCATGTCCGGCGAGGCTAGGGTGAATTTCTTGTCGCCGCCGTCTTTATTGCCGCTGATGCGATCGACAACGACGATGCCGACTTTTTGCGCGCCGTCCTTGAGCGGAATGTCGACGAAGGCCCCGTAGGCGTCCTGCTGCCCGCCAGGGAATGGCGTTGCGCCTGCCGGCCAATTGGCGGACGGAGATGCGACGTCATCGAATATCCACAGTCCGATGCTGCCGTAATTCGCGTCAGCCCGGTTGTAATGGACGCGCAGATGGTTAGCCGGCACCGGCGTTCCCGGATCGGCGGGTACCGTGAAATGAGCGGCAACGCCGTGATTGGCCGCGTCGTAGCTGAACGTAACCTTCACGTCCTGCGGCAGCTGAAGCGCCTCCCGATTAGCGGGGTGAACCGGACTTGCCGCATCGCTGCCCAAAGCGATTTGGTACTCATGATCCCCTTCGTACACGTCGGCCGTCACCGTGTATACATGATCATAATCGGAATCCTGCATGATTAATCTCGCATCCGCAGGCGACCAGTCGGCCGCTTCGCCGATGCCCGATTGGAAGCTGCCGATCACTCGGGGAAGCTTATCCGCCTCGATCGGAGCGTAGTATGTAGAATCCGCGATCCGGTGAGTCCCATGGTTGTAATAAAAGGTAACCTGGGAATCTTGAGCGAGCGTTATGAGGATGTTGCCATCCTTGTTTGCTCCGCTCGGATTGGAATAATGGGCGGAGCCGTAATTCTCGTCCCACTTGCCGTCGATCGCGATCTTGTATTCGTACGATCCCGCGGGCAAGCTGCCGGTGAACCTGTATTCTCCGTTCCCCATATCGTTCATGGTTGTCGCGGCGGCAGTCGGATCCCAATCCCCGCTATGGCCTAATTCGGATTGCAGAGTCCCCACCAGCGTAACCTGGCTTGGCGCGCTATTGGCATCGGCCGTGGATGGCGGAATGCCGAGCATGGAGAAAATCAGCGAAACAATCATGATGATGGACCACGTTCGTTTGCTTGAAACCGTCATTCTCATGAAACAAATAGCCTCCTTCTGTTCTTGGATTAGGTACAGCTGGTACGATGTTGATGCCAATCACTGCGCAAACGCTTGCATAAACAGGTTTGAGCTTCCATCAAGTAAAGTACGACAATTACTGACAAGAGTTAGAGAATATGTTCGAAATATAGAATGAAACAAAAATAGATGAAAGCGATTACAATGGAAACGTTTGCATCATTTATTGTAGTATTGAGGCTCCTTCTCGTCAACCACATTTTGACCTGTTTTCATCATGAATTTTGCGACTCAAGCGGATTTTCTCCAGCAGCATCTAGCTCTAACAAATAAAGGGAATCCGTCGTCCAGATGACGGATTCCCCTACTAAGGATTTCAAGTATGATCATTCCTGTAAATTGGGCCTTGAATTGCTAAAGCTGGTCGGCCGCAAGCACAACGCTGCCTACTAATAGCGAACCGTTAACTCATAACGTCCGGACAGCAGCTCAAGTTCAAGCATGCTATGGTCCAGTCCGCAGCGGACGATGCCGTCCGGCATGCAGCTTGAAGCTGCTCCTCCCCATATCTCAACACCATCGATCAGGAGACCGGTTATGGGGCGGGAGCTCGGTGATGCCAATGCAGCGGTGGCGCTCATCGTGCAGGGCAGCTCAAGCCGCATCCGAATGCCGGCTTCGCTGACCCGCTCCCAGCGCACGGCGATCTTGCCTCTTACGGTGGAAACGGAAGCCTCGGCAAAGTCCAGATCCGGCGCGAAAAAGGGGCGAATTCGTGCCGTCGCGAATCCGGGAGCTCCGCTCTGAATCCCGCAGACATACTCCTGCAGCAAGCGGGCGGGATAACCGTTCCATGCATGGCAATGGGACTCGATATCATCCCAGCCTTCCCACATGGTCTCGGCTCCTTGTGCAATCATGCAGCCCCACCCCGGGTAATCCGGTTTACTCAGCAAATGGTAGGCCTGATCCTGCAATCCCTCCTCGAACAAAAGACGGAGCAGCGGGAGCGACAAGACCGTCTTGCTCTCCCACGGTTTGCCTGCCACGGCCTTCAATGCAGCCTCCCGGTCTTTTTGCGGCAGGAGCCCCGCATATAATGCCAACGCATTAACGCCTTGGTGGGTGGCAGTCGATCCCGAGCTGTCATGCAGCAGCTTGCCGGAGCCATCGTACAGCTCATTCAGGACGCTGACTTGCAGCTTCTGGGCATGGGCAGCATACGCTGCACTGTCATCTGCCCGGTTCAGCAAGGCAGCGGCTTCGGACAGAATGCGCAACGCCTGCCATGCCTTGATCTGCTGCACGGTCAGATGTTCGCCTTCATGCTCAACCGTCGGGTAGGGCCAATCGCTAATATGCCATCCGCGGCCGACCGGAATCAGGCCTGTTGCCGGCGATATCAACGATAGATAACCCTCGATCATGGCCCGGAGCGGTTCATAATATCGCGAGAGCAGCTCCGTATCTCCGCTAAACTGGTAAAGCTTCCACAGCAAGGTCGCATAATGCAGGTCCCATTCCGGGATTTGTATGAAAAAGTCTGGATGCTCGTAGTTCGATGGGAACACAAAAGGGAAGGAGCCGTCTTCCAATTGGCCGTCCGCAAAGTCCTGCAGCGTCTTATCCAATACCGGATAGGCATCGAAGTTATAGAGCAGCGTCTCGGCTTGGAGATCGGTATCCGCGAGATACTGCGCCTGTTCCCGATGCGGGCAATCGACCACCTGGCCCAGCACATTGTTGCGCTGCGTCTGCAGGCAAACGTCGTACAGCTTGTTTAAGAAGTCAGACGAACACCGAAAACGCCCCGTCCGTGCCATGGCCGTACCCGCTGAGCAAATTCGCAGCTGGCCTTCCTCAATCGGTTGCGGATAGCCGGTAACCTCCACATAACGAAAGGCTTTAAAGCTGAAATCCGGCTGCCAATATTCGATCCCTCCGCGTCCATGCATCGTATACAGGTCGTAATAATGATGCGAGGTCTCGTTGCACACTTGATGAACGACCCGCCCGTCGCCATCGAGCGTTTCGGCGTACCGCAGCCGTACCGTGACGCCTGCCATACCGGGCAAGGCCAACTGCGGCCAGCCCGATATGATTTTGCCAGCGTCGAATACCTGAATGAGCCCCTCTTCCCCGTTTACGAACGACGGCGCCGCTGCCACGGATGGAATGATCGACTCCAGCTCTTCCGCCTCGGGGAGCTGCTGCCAATGGAGTGACCATTGCTGTGCGGATGGATGAGCAAGAACAACCGAACTGCAGTGTTCCTCTCCAACATCGGGCTGCAGCCAGTTCGGTTCCAGAAGAGCCGCGTCATAGTCCTCTATGGCCGATAAACGGCGGTTCTGCTGATAAGGAGAGCCGATGCGATGCGGAATCTGCCTTAAGGCCTGCCATGTCAGATCCGATACAACCAGCTGCTCCGTCCCGTCCTCATGCTCCACGTGCAGCTGGAGCAGCATTCCAGGGACGCCGTTCACATAGTTCTGGCCGCTTCCGCCCAAATAATGAGCGGCAACGCCGATGCAGTTGGAACCGGTCGACAAGAGGGAGGCCACATCATACGCCAAATAATATTTGCGGTGAGGTACCCCCGTCGGTGCGGGTGAACCATAGCCTCCAACCCGTTGTCCGTTAACGAACAATTGGAATACATGGTGGGCGGATACGAATATTTTGGCCCGCGCAACGGCCCCCCGGAGATCAAAGGATTTGCGGAAATAGGCAAAATCATTAAGCTTCATCTCCTCGGACCGCCATATCCATTCAGCACTCCAACCGCCGGGAAACAAGCCCGTATCCCAATATGCCGGTACGCTTTCGCTTTCCTTACCCTGACGGTCCCAGACCGTAACCCGCCACCAGTAACGCGTATTGCTCTGCGGCGGCGGACCATCATACAGGAGGCTTAGGCTTTGGCCACTCCGCCTGCCGCTGTCCCACACTAAATCTTCGTCCCTGTTAGAGAGACCCTCCGCGGAAAGGGACACCCACACCCTCACCCTGTAAGCCGTGCACGCCTCTCCGCGCCGATCGCTCTCCAGCAGCCAGGAAAAACGGGGAGAAGACACATCCAGCCCCAATGGATTCTCCAGACCATGCACAAGCGGTTTTTGTATCGTAAGCACGTTGCTTCTCCCCTTCCAGACTGTCTATCGGGCGTTAGAATCCATCCATCATGGATTCGATTGATCATGCGGCACGTTCACCTGGGCCACGGCCGCGGTTTCATTGCCGGCTTGATCCGTGACCGTATAAGTGATCGTGTAGATCCTGCCGGAGCCTGCACCCGATCTTGACGCGCGCAAGCTGAACGAGGTATCCGTCGTGCCCAGCTCCGCACCCTGAATATCCTCCGCTTGCAGCTCCTCATTACTTGTAATGGAGGACAGCACGACGGAACCGATATCCGAGCCCGAATCGCTGGCGTCGACGGAAGCCGTGACCTGGACCAGCCTCTGGTTAGGCGGCCACAACTTGACCGGGTCCGCCGTTACGGCCGCCACGGGCGCAGTCTGATCGATCTTCAAGGTCAACGACTTGATGGAACCCGGTTCCCCGGCTGGACTCATCGTCCGATAGTCCAGCTCATGAATCCCGTCCGTATCCATGATCATTTCGGAACCGTACGTCTGCCATTCTCCGTCATTCACGCGAAACTGAATGTCGTAGCCGTCCGGCAAGCCATTCGCTGCGCCAAGCTTCACGGTTACCGGGCTTCGGTACCAGCCGTCGTTGCCATCAGGCTGCTCCGGCGTCAAAGCGGCGGTAAGCTCTGCCGCCTCCATGCCGTCGGCCAAACCGATGCCGTCCACATGGAAATATCCTCCTTGCCAATGCACCCGGCTTGCCGGCACAAGCCCGATTTTAATTTTGGTGATCCGGTCCTTATAGGCCCAATCCCCTAAGTCAACCGCCAGATTGCTCCACTGCTTCGGCGGAACATTCCCCTCTGCTTCCAGCACATGCTGATCGCTGTACACCTTTACCCGAACGGTATAGGATTCGGACGCAGGTCCGTTCGAAGGATTGATGCCAAAGAACAGGTAGGGTTTGCCCTCGGCATTCAGCGGCTCGTCGAACCGCTTGGCGATGCCTTTGCTATCGCCAAGCTGCTCTCTGGTCATCACCGTAGCCTTGAGCGTTTGACTGCCGGTCCAGGTGTGGGAAGCATCGGTTTTGACGCCGGATACATACTCCGCATGGGTCCAGCCCTCATCGCCGTTCTCAAAATCAAACAGCATTTCCGCGCCCTCCAGCTGCTCCGGAGGAAGGACAGCCGCGGGCGCCGTATCCGGTATCTCCCGCCGAGCAAGCATGCCGGCATCGAAGGATGGCGCGATATCCTGCCAGTCGGCGATGCCAATGATCGACTTCGCGAATTCCGTCACCTCCAGCGAACGTTCCGTGTCGATATACTTAAAGACATCGTACACCAGCTTGTGCTCCGCAGGGATGCTGGCGCCCCTGCTCGTATCCGGATCATGCGTCCACAATCCGAGATTCAAGCCGTACTCTTCGGCATGGTCCACATGCCGGTGCAGAATGAAGGAGTCGATGCCGTCCAGGAAGTCCGTAATGTAATACGCATACGCATAGGCTGCCGCCTGCAGCTGCTGGCCTTCCGGCGAATTGTCGCCGCTGTGGAAGCCCTGCTCCGACAGGATAATCCGGCGCGCCTCATCGCCGTACATGAACTTCGGCTGCTTCATGTAATCAACGAGGACGTGCAGGTTTTTAAACGTGATTTTCGGCGTATCGAACTGCTCGAGGGACTGCGGCGCAACCCAAGCTCTCGGATCGAACAGATTTTCCGGATAAGGATGATAAGCGATATGCCATGGAATATCTCCCTCTGCGTCGATCTCCGCCTGAAGCGTATCGATGATCGATCGGCCGTCGAACGAGCCGATCTGCGTGGACGGCAGCTGCTGATCCCAGTTATGCGTCAGCGAAATATACACTCTGGCGTTGCTGTAAAAGCTTTTTACGACGGTATTCGTTATTCTCACGGTCCGGGCATAGTCCTGAACGAATTCCCTGACCGTTTTATCGTTGCCCATATTGTACCAGGTCTCCCCGGCGTCCACCTCATTGCCAACGATGTAATTGACCGCTCTGCCGTATTTCTCGTCCTCGCGCGAGTATCGCTCCGCCAGGAAGGCGGTGATGGCTTTATAATACTTCGTCCCTAGCTCATCCGTCGTGTTAAATGCATAGACGATGCCTTCCGTGGCATCCGGATGGAGCAAATACCGGTTAGGCGTGGTATCGTCCATTCCCCCCTTATACATGAGGAGGATCAGGGATACCGTCACTCCGTTATCGGACAAACTCTTAATGGAATTATCCCGCTCCTCGATCCAATCCTTCTTGAAGTAGAAGGTCTCCCCTTCGTAGGAATATTCGAACGTATTGGCCGGATTGACGGCCCCGTTCATGTACAGGGCGTTATTGTAATCCACGTTCAGCGCGGCATGGCTGATGCCGAGGTCCTCCGCATCGCCGACCATCTGCACCTGCAGCCCCTTCTTGCTCTTCGCCACTGGAAACGGATACGTATTCGGAGCAAGTATCTCGGGATTGCTTACGTATTTGGCGCGATCCACGAGCTCCAGCGATCCGTCCGGAAGCCTGGCCGCGACCGCGAATTTGGACTGCAGCCGGTTACGTCCCTCTTCTCCTGCCAGGTCCAGCTCAAACATAAATTGTCCTTGAATCCCCTGTTCGGCAATCGGCTCTCGATTCGCCAGATCCCTTTCGGATTCATAGGGCTGCAGCTCAAATAATTGGAGCTCTCCGCCTTCATAAAGCTCCGCTTCCCCGGGCTTTAATGCGCCCTCGATCACGATCCGATCCCGGGAGGCCGCGATCTCATGCCTCGTAAGCTCCCCGGGGAAAACCTCGATCGGTGCCAGCTGTTTGAACCGGATCTGATCGATGCCGACTTCTCCCGTGCTTGCCCCTCCGTCGCTCAAGAACGTCAACCGGAACTGCTTTAGACTGCCGCTCCACTCCGGATGCAGCGACAGATTAAATTCCTGTTCAACGGACTGGCTGTTATTCGCTTCGATGTCGAACACCTCCGACTTCGTGTCGTCCCAATCGGGGCTTTCCTCCGTAATCCATTCGACCTTCACTTTGTTGAAGGGCGACTCGTTCCTCCATTTGACGCTCAATGTATTGTAATGATCGATATCCTGGATGATCACCGGAGATTGCAATACGGGAGCGGCACCCGCCAGTGTCAATCGGAGCTCACCGCCGGCTGCGTCTACCTCGGCGCCTTGGGCGGTAAACCCTTCCGTTTCCCCGTCCGCGTTAAAATCCATGCCGATGGCGTTCGATCCGCTGAGATAATCGATCTGGTAATTGCCGCCCCAGAATTCGTATCCCGGATCGCCCGGCTTCAGTCCGCCGTGATCGAAGTTGAGCATGAACGCGAATTCGATCTTGGTGACGTGGTCCCGCAGGGCCCAGTCCTTAACGGACACCGCCACTTTGCTCCAGCTGTTCGGATTGATTTGGGCAATGCTCTCATAGGAATCTTCGCCGCTGAACAGGGTAACCTTGATCAGATAGTCCTCCGTCTGCCACCCGTAGCAATTGGCCGCAAACGTCAGATAGTTCACGCCCGACAAGTCGAGCGGCTGATCGAAATCCCTGGATACCGTTCTCCATTCATAAGCCTTGACTTCATCCGACCATACCTCGAGCACATGGCTCCCCTCATATGGAGAATTCGGACCGTTGGCATAACGGTCGGCGTAGGTGACTTTCTCCGCCCCCGCTCCGCTGGTCCATTTTCCCGGCTGGTTTACCGCATCGGGCTCGTTAAAATCGTCAATGACAATCGAAGGCGTGTAACCCGTCACGTTCAGCACATGGGGAGATGCCTTTAAATCCGGATCATACGTGCCCGCAAACACGATCCCGGCGGGATACGCTTGCAGGGTGAGCGCCAGCAGGACGGAATACAGCAGCAGCCTTTTAAACCCCTTCAACTTCATTACGCTTGTTCCTCCTCAAAATGGATTCTGTTGATACGATTACCGCAGTTCGACGCCATTCACCCCCTTTCCAAACCCCTATTCGCTCGTCTCCAAGCCGATCGCCTTAATCTCTGATTCTAAGCACAAGCTCCGCCCCGTCGATCGCTTTCACGGTAATTCCCTCCGGAATCGTGAGCTCGTATTTCAGTTTCCCTCCCTTCTCTCTCTTCCAGCTTGCTTCCATCATGCCGAAGCGCGTCGGTACAGCGCCTTCCGCCCAATCGAGATCACCGGCATGCGGGGCAAGATATACCTCCTGCTCGCCGAGTCTGCTTAAATCAAGGCCCAACACGGATTGCGTCAAAATATAACTCGGCGATGCGCCCCAGCCGTGGCTAAAGCTCACGGGAATATGATCAACTAAATAAGTTGGCGTATTGCCTTGATAAGCGCTCGGCACGGTACAGGCCGGCGTTGATGGATCATACGTCTCCCACCAGGTGGTCGCTCCCCGGTCCAGCATGCCGCCCCAATAGCTTCTTATGATTTCCAAAGCGCGGTCTTCGCGTCCTTTGCTCATCAGCGTCTCCAGAACCACATGATAGAAAAAAGCGCCTTTTAACGGCGGCAGCTTTCCGCCGTCGTACCATTCGTCCAGGAAGCGGTCCTCTTCCGCCGGGTCCATCAGGCCGGACCATATCGCCGCAAAGTTGGTCTGAGCCGTGATCTGCTTCGATAATCCGTCCGGTCCGATGCAATCCGCAAATACGATCTCGCCGGGGGGCCGCATCTGCTCCCTTATGGCAGCGCGAAGCCGGACCGCCTGGTCTTTCCACTGTCCTGCCAGCTCGCCGCGCCCAATCGCTTGCGCCAGCTCCGCCGCCAACCCGAGCGCCTTGTGATAGAAGCAGGAGACGGCCGTCACCCGGTCGCGCCGGTCGATGTAATCGGCCCAATCGATAAAGCACCACCAGCCAGGCCGGTCGGCGCCGGCAAACAGGCCATCCCGATCCTCCTGCAGCGCGAACCACGCCATCAACCGTGTGATGGCCGGCCAGATTTCTTCCAGGAAATCGTGGTCCTTCGTATACAGCCAGTGGGCATGCACGCCAAACAACCAATGCGCGCAGAAATCGGGCAGCAGGAACGAGTTTCGTTCCGGGCCGGTACCGGGTATGGAGCCGTCGTCATTCTGAATCCGCGCCCCTTGCAGGAGACATTTGCGCAGCAGCCGATCATCGCCGAACGCGTGGTAGATGACTTTGCCCATGACCACGGCATCGGCTACCCAGAGCGCCTTCTCGCGCAGCGGGCAATCCTCCAGATGGTCCTGGCTGTTCACCAGCGTCGTATACGCCCCGACCTCCCAAATCCGGTTCAGACGATCATCGCTGCAGCGAAAAAAGCCGGATTCGTCAAACGGATAATGGACGGATTCGACGCCGAAGCGCGATATCGTCAGCGCGGCCGGCGTCGCCTGCGCCGTAACCTGAAGGAAACGGAAAGCCCGGCGGCCAAAGGGCTTCAGCCGATTTCGCCCTTTGCGCAGGATGAAGGTATCGTACAATTGCAGCTCCAGCGATTCTCCGTACGACAGCTGGATCACGCCGCCCGCGGGCGCGTCCAGCTCCAGCTCGGGGTACCCCACGATTTCGCTAGCAAAATCATATACAACACCCGGCAGCGAGCCGGGCATGCTGGCATCAAGCGTCCAGCCTGTTGTACCTGCCGCTAACCGATCTGGATCTCTTTCTGTTTCCGCCGAGTCCTCTTGCAAGCCAAACGCTTCATGCCCCCGAGGGGCACGCTCCGCCGAACCGAACGCCTCCGTGCTGCCCCCACGATTCCGAAGCATGCCGGACTCCCCCAGGCTGACGCCGAAATTGGCTTCGGTCCGCACGATCGCTGCCGGACTGACCCACTCCCTGTGCAGCGGAGGAATCTCCCGCGGAAGCAGTCGCGGCCATGGCGAATCCGGATCCAATGCTTTGGCGATAACCACCGCCCCGCTCCAGGAGGAATCGTCATAAGCGGATTCCTCCCATCCGTCCTCCTGCTCCGCGAGATAAATTTCGCGGAATCCGTTCCACTGATGCTGGCGCGACACCTGGGCCATCCATCTTGGCGATCGGCGGACCTTCCAATCCGCATCCGTGGCGGCCACGCAGAATACTCCGTTCCCGCGCTCGATCTCCAGCTCGGCAATCAAGCCCCCCGGCCCTTGCATCTGGCCTGTCACGATATCGGTCGAACCGAAATTGTAGGCGACGATGGCCAGCACATTCCTACCCACCGACAACAGCGGGGTCACATCGATCTCGTCGTAATACTTCCACTGCTGATCGGCTGGTGATGGGCCTCTCCCGACCACGGCCCCATTGACATAAAGCAGATACTCCTGGT
The DNA here is from genome assembly GCF_000204455.1 of Paenibacillus sp. HGF5. Taxonomy (NCBI): domain Bacteria; kingdom Bacillati; phylum Bacillota; class Bacilli; order Caryophanales; family Paenibacillaceae; genus Paenibacillus; species Paenibacillus sp. HGF5. The sequence goes on from NZ_AEXS01000140.1 coordinate 60,009, forward strand.
TGGCTGACACGTACAATCGGCCCGCCATCGGCGCTTCCTGCAAGTCAAAGCTCCTTCTCGCTTCCAGATACACGTTGGCCGTATTCGGGGGGAAATCTCCCCAAATCCAGCTCGCTTGCCAGTGCTCTTTCATCATGCCCTCCCTGCCAGCTCGGCTTCCCCGATGCGAGCTGATTTGATCATGCGGCCATGCTCCAGCTTCCACTCCACTTGAATCAAGCCCCTGGGACTTGGAATCACGCCCCGTGCAGCCGTTAGCCCCCCGATGGCATGAGGCTCGAAAGCGATGCGGGCATAACCGGGCTCAAGCGCGCGAATCCCCAGGACATACCTGGCAATCCAGACCACCGGCGTGCTCGACCAGCTGTGGCACAGACTCATCCGGTAGGAATCGTACGCGGTATACGTGGTCAGGGCATGGTGGATATCGCTGCTCGGCGTCAGCCTGATCCCCTCCCAGAAAGTGGTTGCTCCCGCATCCAGCATCGTTCCCCAGACCGTAGCAATAACCGCCCATGCCCGTTCGTGCATGCCGTACTCCGAGTAGCATTCCGCCAGCCAGTAGGCGGACAATGGCGTGAGCGGGTCCCCCAGCCGATAGTCGAGGAGAAATCTGCGTGCGCTGTCTTCTTCCACATACCCGCTCTTAATGCCGATGACCGAGGTGAGCAGCGCGTATGACGGCCCGATGAACTGCTCTTCCTTAAGCTCAGCTTGCGGTTCATCCCAATGGAGCCCGAGCTCCGGCATGTAATCCGCCAGCCGTTTCATTTGGCTCTTCGTCATGCCGTAAATCGCGTTGAGGCACGCCCACGATTCAGACGCCCCCATGGGCGACCATTCGATAAAGGAATGTGCCTCTTTGGCATCCGGCATGAAAATCCCGCTGCACGGATCCGCATTCGCCTTCACCCAAGCAATATGCCGCTGCAGATCCTCCCGTAATTCCCATACGAATTCGCGGTCTCCCGTCTCGAAGTAGTAATCCCATATGCTGCTGACCCACCACAGCGTATAGGAGGGGAGATTGTTCATCCAATAGCCGTAAGGTGTCCGCCCCAGCTCCCGGAGCGACCGCTTCAATACCGAATAATCGTCCCAGAGCGAGTATTCGGTTTTGGCGGCCAGGTAAATATCGTAAGCCCAATTCAGGCGATCCCGTTTGATGCCGTCCCACAATCCGATTTGATGGCAGACCCGGCTGGTATGCACCGACACGTCATAGATGCGCTGCATAAGGTCGTTGTCCGTCTGCAGCTGCCCCACCTGGTTCAGCGCGGCGCCGGCTGCCTCCAATCGGAGCTCGATATGGAATGTTCCTCCATCGTCCCCGCTTACGTAAATTTGCACGTACCGCATGCCCTGGGGATTCGTTGCCGACGGGCTCCCCGGCGGAATCGCCAACCACTCGGTCATGCATCCGTCATAATGCCGCAGCTCCTGCAAGGATTCAGCGCCATTCCACAGCAAACCGATCTCGGAATCGCCGTGGTTGGTCACCTGCATTCGCACATTGAGCTCATGGGGCAATTCCAGCAGCAGCTTCGGCATCCGGCTCAAATCCAGCTCTTTCTGCTGAGTCCTGCGTTCCTTCCATTCCCCCTGCTTCAGAAGATGATAAAAAATATGCCGTTCATTTCGGGACTCCACTTCGCCTAGGACGATTCGCCCACCGGCCGTTCCTTTCATCTGAATTACACCATCTATGCCGCTGACCGCTTCCACTCCGGCTGCGGACATAACTCTTATGCCTTGAACAGGCTCGACCGCGATATCGCCGTATCCTCCGGCAATAAACCAAGGAGGCGCATGATCCAGGTCTCCAAAAGGCTCCTCGCCCCAAACGCATACCACCTCCGCCGGGCCGTCCCCGGTCTCCCAGGTATCATCCGTTGCCAGCCATAAGCCTTCGCTTCCGCTCAAGTAGGCGATGCATCCCACCGAACGGTCATGCAGATGCATATTGATGGGATGCATCGGCATCGGCTCCGTATTTCGGAGCTCGATTCGGATTGTATAGGCTCCAGGCTCCAAACCGCCGGGGAGCCCCTCTACCGGATAAAATGCGGATGTGTGCCTGGCATGCTCCGGGAAATGGCCGATCACGGCATCGTTCAGCCTGATCTCGGCTTCTCCCGTACAGGCGATTCTCATCTCAAGCTGCTCAACCGCGGCATGCAGAACAAAGGATTTTTCCAGTACGACATGCCGCCGGCCCGCACGTTCCCGGTGCCAGATCCAGCTGGGTATCTTCTCCGCTTGTCTGTGTATATTCATCCATCTCTCTCCATTTGGTCCGTCGTTTTATATTTTTAAAGCCCCTTGCGTAACGCCCTGGATGTAATACTTCATCCCGAAGCTGAACAGCAGCACCAGCGGAATCGCCGATATGATGTACGCCGCGAATTCCACGCCCATGTTGGAGATGCCGAACTGGTTCGTGAATTGCGTAAGCCCGACGCCAATCATCTGGATGCTGTTCGATTTAATGGTCAAAAGCGGCCAGATGTAATCGTTATAGATCCCGACGGACTGCATGATCATCAAGGTCATGAGAACGGGAACGGACAGAGGCAGCACCATTCTCGTGAACACCACGAACTCTCCCGCACCGTCGATTTTGGCGGCATCAAACAGCTCGTTGGAAATGCCCGCCATGAAGCTCCTGCACAAAAATGTGCCGAAAATCTGGCCACCCGCGGCCGCGCTGATAATGATGACCCACGGCGTATTCACCAGCCCCAGATTCGCATACAGCACATAGGAAGGGATCAGCGTCATGACGCCCGGTATCATCATGATGGCCAGCATCAGCATGAACAGCACCTCCTTGCCGAGAAAGTCTTTCTTGGCAAAGGTATAACCTGCAACGGCGGACAGGGCAACGACCAGCGTGCCGCCCACCGCCGCATAGAGCACCGTATTCAAGGTATACCTCCAGATCGCCGCGAAGGCTTCCGTATAATTCGCGGTCTGCGCCGGGATGGGCAGCGTCCAGATGCCTCCCAGAATCTGCGCGTTATTTTTGAAGGATGAAATCAAGGTGAAAGCGATGGGGGCGAGGGTCAACGCAACAAAAACGATAAGCAGCACATAAAGCGCCGACTGCTGAACGAGTCTAGCCTTAGCATTCATGCCGTTTCCCTCCTAATCCGTATTGGTTTTGATGAATTTCATATTGATGACCGTAATCACCATGATGATGGCGAACATGCTGACGCCAAGCGCCGACGCATAGCCCAGGTCATTGAATTTCGTTGCGGCAAAATACATCTGCAGGGCCGGCACATAGGTCGAATCGGCAGGCCCCCCGCCGGTCACGATCAGGATGGAGCCGAAGTCCTGAATGATGCCGATCAGCGCGAGCACGATCAGCAGCTTGAATTGCCCTGCCAGCAGCGGCAGGTGAATCGCCCGGATAATGCGAAAAGGTTTGGCGCCGTCGATTCTCGCCGCTTCGATCACTTCTTCCGGAATAGCGATCAGCCCCGAGTACATCACCAGCAGCTGCAGGATGCCGACGAACGGGAAGCCCATCATAATGATGGCCCACAGCGCCGTATTCGGGTCTCCCAGCCAAGGATGGCTTAGCGAGCCGAGTCCGATCATGCGCAGCAGCTGGTTCACAAGGCCGATGTTCGGATCGTACATGTCCTGCCAGACCAGCAGCATGCCAACGGATGGAATGACCATGGAAATGACGAAAAACGTACGGAATACATACTGGGACTTTTTGCTTCTCAGATGATAGATCAGCTCCGCCACGATCAGCGGCGGAATGAGAGCCTTGAACAATCCGGTGACGATGAGGATGAGCAGATTGCCCACGCCTTTGGTGACGTACGGATCATTCGCCATTCGCCTGAAATTGTCCAGCCCGATAAACTCGCTTCTTGCCCCGGGATTCCAGTCGTACAAAGAATGAATCAAGCCGGAGAACGCCGGGATATACAGGAATATGATAATGAGCGTAAAGCTGGGGAGCAGCATAGCATACGCCAGTTTGCTCTTCCACAACCGGTGAAGAATGTAAGGCTTTTTGCGCCGTAACCAGAAAAATAACAGTGCCGTCAACAGAACGAATACGATCACGGCCGCTACCTGTACCACGGTTTTGACCATCGCTGCCTGTTTGCCTTGCTCCAGCACGGCCCCGACTTCATATTGGAAGACGGCTCCTTTGTCCGAGCCTGCGAAGAGCCGCGTACCGTCTTTGCTGAACCGGATTTGCTGGCCGGCTCCGGCCTCCTTCGTGCTCCACAACAATTCGCCGCCTTGATTGGCCACGTAATAATTGCCCGAGTAGTCCGCTACCCCGATAAACTCCCCGTCATGGGTGACATGCACGGAGGTCACTTTATCCTTGGTCAACAATTCGCCAAGCCTGCTGCCCTCCGCCGAATAGAGGACCGCTTTATTGCTGGACGTTCCGACCACCATCGTTCCGTTATCCGCAACGGAAGCATGAAGAATGTCGCCCTCCAGCGGCGTCTGGAATTGCAGCTCACCGGCAGGATTGAACAAATAGGCATACTGGTTCGCAGCTCCGGCTGCCAGCCATTGCCCGTTCGGGGATACCGCGGCGCTCTTCACCGCGATGCCGATCGAAATTTCACGCAGCGTCTGTCCTTGTTCGTCCAGAACATGCACCAAACTTTCGTTATGCAGCGTCACGATAGCCAGCTTGCCGTCGGGCGTTGCCGACAGATTCTTGATCATTTTCTTAAAATCCCGCTTCCACAGCTCCTTGCCGTCAGCACTCAGCATATAAAGATGCCGGTCATCGGAAGTGACGAGCATGCGGCCGTCATTCAGGAGGGCGACACCGGTCACGACGTTGTTTGCCATGAATTCGAATCGCTGGGTGCCGTCGCGCTGAAGAAGAATGGCACTCGCATTCTGCGTACCGACCGCCACCAGCTCGCCGTCTTCCGATATGGACAAACCTTTGATCGTAAGGCCCTGCTCCATCGTCCAGATCGGCTCAGAGGCATGGATCGGCTGGGCATATAGAAATAGCAGCAGCGAAGCCAGCAGGCAGGAATATATTGTTCTCATCACCTTCGTGTTCACACTCCCTTCCATGCCAAGTGAACCCGCAGAACTCCACCGATGAAGGCGAAGTCCTGCGCCTTACAGCCATTTACAGCCTTCTAATGCTACTGTCTGACAGGCGGCTGACGCTCCGGATTCTCGATATCGGAGAGTTCTTTTTTGCGTTCCTTGAGCATGGCTTCGAATTTGGCGTCAATATCCGCCTGGTACTGCTTCAGCAGCTGATCCACATCGATTTCATCGTTGAAGTATTTGGAGATCAGGCCGATATAGCTCTGCACGGACGGCTGATAGTCATGGAGACCGCGGGCCAACACGTTGCCCGGGCTGTTCAGCCCTTCCGTATTCCCGATCGCGTCAAACGATTCGAACGTCTTCTTCATTTCTTCCGGCAGCTCGATGTCGTTAAGCAGCGGCGCGCCGTTCAAGGAGGCGTCCTTGGAATTCTGGACGGCTTCCAGGTACACCTTATATCCTTCCGGACTGGTCAAATACATCATGAAATCCACGTTCAGGGCCGTTTGCTCCGCATTCTTCTTCACGAAGCCGTAGAAGCCGGTGTAGATGTGAATCGTTCTTGCCGGAGCCTGGACCAGCTCCCCTTCCATGGAAGGCATGTTAAAGAATCCGAAGTCGAAGGATTTCACGCCGCCGCTCTCTCCCGTTTTTTCCGCGTCGGCAAAATCCTTGGGAAGCTGCCAATAGGAGGACGGAAGCGCGACCATGGTTGCGGCCTTGCCTGTCAAGAAGAGCTTGTAGGCCTGCTCCTCGGACATGCCCATAAAACCGTCCGGCGCATAACTGAACAAGGTTTTCAGATTTGTCATGACTTCGCGCCACGCCGGATGGCCCTCGACTTTATACGGGCCGACTTTGTTTTTGATCGCTTGGTACATCCGCAGCTCGTTCGTCGATACTTTGGAACGGGAATCGTTGTACGGGTCGCTCAGGTCGAACTTCCAGTTATCGTCGATGTTTGGCATGTACGTATAATCTTCCGGCTTTGATTTGATCAGCTCCACGTAATCGCGGAAGTACTGGTCCGGATAAATGCGCATGAGCCAGCCCGCCTGACCGCTCCACAGGGAGAGCGCGTTGCCGCCGATCGTGAACGGGATATAACCCGCCGCCTTCAGTTTGTCGTAGGTCGCGATGAGTTCATCGAACGTTTTAGGGGTATCGGTAATCCCCGCTTTCTCGAACATCTCTTTGTTGTACATCCAGAGGATTTGAACCGATTCAAAGTTAAGCGCTTGCAAAGTTTGCAGGTTAGGGTCATCCAGATTGACGCCCATGCCGTCCAGGTTGAAGCTTTCCTTCCAGATCTTCCCGGTGTAAGGGTTCTCCGTCTCCAGCCAAGGCTTGAAGTCCACGAATTTCTGGTCTTCGTTCAGGTCGCTGTTTTCATTCGTGTTCACAAAATCGGCCTCCGGCTCTCCGGCGGCAAACTGAGCCTGCAGCCATTCGCGGTAACCCTCGGCCGGCTTGATATCCACGACGACCTTCACGTCCGGATGCTTAGCCATGTAAGCGTCGGCTACCTTGCCCCAAACCTCGGCAGAGGCACCGCGCAAGGAAATTTGGATCGTGCCGCTTTTAGGTTTTTCCGTATCTTCTCCGGCTGGTTCTGCTGGTGTTTTGGTATCCGTTGGGGTAGGCTGTTCGGATGGCGACGGGTTAGCGGTATTGGGGCCGCTGCTGGTACAGCCCGCTGCGATGATGATGATTAGTGAGGAAATCAAAATGAGGCTTACGATTCTTCTAATATGGATCATGACGTTCACTCCCCTAAGCGTTTAATGAATTCGCTTACATTTATGTGAAGTCTTAGATGTCTGAATTGGACCCGCATCACTCCCTTCAAGGTTAACAGGGTGCAAAAACGTTTTTGCACCCTTCAAAAAAAAGAATCGTCCAACGAAAATATCCGTTTTCAGGTCGATTCTCTTTCAATGACGGTACAAGGCAAAACGATCGTCTGAATATCGTCAAAACGAATTTCGCCGTCAATCAGCTGCATTAACAGCTTCGCTGCTTCCAGGCCCATCTGCCGCATCGGCAGCTCAATCGATGTAATGGATGGCCGGGCCAACTGGGACACGGCCGTGTTATCGAATCCGATCACCGCCAGGTCCTCCGGCACCTTGTAACCCAGCTCCTGAGCCTTCTCGACGACGCGGGAAGCGACCACGTCGCGTCCGGCGATGATGGCGGTAGGACGCTCGACTCTGTTCAACAGCTTCTCCGTTTCCGTATACCCGCTGTCTTCTTCGAAGGAACCGATCTCCACCAACCGCTCGTCGAACCCGTCGCCTAATTCCTCCATGGCTTGGCGGTAGCCGTTATACCGGTCCAGCGAGGCATCCACTTCCAGCGAGCATGGGGTGATGAGCGCAATCCGGCGATGCCCCTTGCCGATCAGATATTTAACGGCTTCATAGGCGCCTTGCTCATTATCCGCATTGACGCTGTGACACACCCCGGGCATCGTCGGCCTCCCGAGCAGGACAAAAGGAAACCGGTTCTTGATCAGCTCCCCATACGGCTGGTTAATGGCCGCCCCCATCAGGATCAGTCCATCCGCCGATTGCTTGCGGTAGACGTCCAGCAGGTGATCCGCCAATTTATTCGTACTCGGCTTCTGAAAGGACAGCAGCAAATCGTAATTGTTGTCTCCCGTCGCCTCCCCAAGCCCCTTGACGACGTCGAGGAGAATGGTATTCTCCAAACCGTCCACCGTATCCTCGACCACCAGGCCGATGTTGTTCGTCTTCTTCGTAACCAATCCGCGCGCGGATTGGTTCGGCCGGTAATTCAGCTTCTCGATTGCATCGAATATCCGCTTCTTGGTCGCTTCCGCTACATGCGCGGAGCCATTGACCGCAAACGACACGGTACAAACTGCTACGCCTGCCTCACGGGCGACGTCTTTTATGGTTGCTGCCATCATGATCATCCTTATCCAAAATTATAGGAAAACATTTGATTAGACTATAAATGCAGGGCCTGTAAAACTGCAGAGTTCAAATCACCATATGTAAACGCTATCAGATCTTAGCCGATTACGGCGCTATCGCGTTGAAGAAAGAATCACCGAATGACGCAATGATTGATGTACTCATGATGCAAAACGTTTTTGCAAAAACGATTTGTATATAAAATACACCGGGTTATCGGCAGTGTCAATCCTGTTTTTTGTTCTTTTTTTATCTATTTCGTAAATGAATAGCTCGTTCACGAACCGCTGTACGTTTGAAATAGGTCGTGATAACTCCTCTAACTTTGCAAACAAAGGATTGATTTCCAGCGGCGATTCCCATAACATTAAACATTATAATGATATAATGTTTAATGCTCGCAAAATCATGGATGCAGGGGGATTTCATATGAAATTTCGTTTCGAAGGCGCTGTTTCGGATGTCATGCCAGGCATTGAGCTGCTGCTGGAGGAGCTTGGCGTCGAACTTGGGGATAACGGCATCCCCGTTGAGGTAGCCTTGTCCGATGGCGATCTGGAGGTCGGCAGGGACCGAGACCACGCCTATATTCGTTACGGACGAAAACATCAATTTTTCCGGGGACTCGGCTTGCTGGTTCAACATAGCCGCCAAAGCGATTCGTTCCACCTTCTCGAACGCCAGCAATTTGACCAGATCGGCCCGATGTTCGACCTGTCCCGCAACGCCGTGCTGACCGTGGACAGCTTCAAGCTCATGCTGAATAAAATGGCCCTGATGGGCATGAACAGCGTGATGCTGTACATGGAGGACACCTACCAGATCGAAGGCGAGCCGTATTTCGGTTATATGCGCGGTCGCTACACGCAGGCGGAGCTGAAAGAGATGGACGATTATGCCGAACAATTCGGCATCGAGGCTTTTCCAAGCATCCAAACCTTAGCGCACCTGGAGGAGTTTCTGAAGTGGGAGCCCATCAAGCATTACCGCGATACGAAGGGTGCCCTGCTCGTCGGCAGCGAGCAGACCGATTCCCTGATCGAACGGATGATCGAGGCCGCCAGCGCTCCGTTCCGCAGCAACAAGATTCATATCGGGATGGACGAAGCGGAGGAGCTCGGACGGGGTAAATATTTGGATCACAACGGTTATGTGAGCCGTTTCGACATTATGATCGCCCATCTGGACAAAGTCCTGGCTGCCGTCCGCAAGCGCGGTTTGAAGCCGATGATGTGGAGCGACATGTTCCTGAAGCTCGCTGCCGGCGGAGGCGGCGATGCGGCGTATTACGACAAGGACACCTCGATTCCGGAGGATATGGCCCGCCGCATCCCGAAGGATGTGGATATGGTGTACTGGGACTACACCCACATGGAGCCGGCGGACTATGAGAAGCTGATCGCCAATCACCGCCCGCTGGGCTGCAACCTCGTGTTTGCCGGAGCCGTCTGGATCTTTAACACATTCGGCGTCAACTACGGGTTGTCCCTGAACGCTTCGAATGTTGCGCTTCAAGTGTGCAAGCAGGAAGGAATCCGCGAGGTATACGCCACGATGTGGGGCGACGACGGCAACGAAGGAAATCCGTTCGCAGCGCTGCTCGGTCTGCAGCTTTATGCCGAGCATGCCTACTCGGAACAGGAGCCTTCTTCGGCTCAGTTGGCGGAACGAGTGAAATTCTGTACGGGCATCGACATGGAGGCGTTCCTCCTGCTGAAGGATCTGGACGAGATTCCCGGCCAGGAGCCGAACAACGCCAAGCAGAGCAACCCGTCGAAATTTTTGCTGTACCAGGATGTGCTCCTCGGGATGTTCGACAAACAGATCGAAGGCCTGGACCTCTCGAACCATTATGCCGAGCTGGAACAAAACCTGCGCGCGAAGCGCGATAGCGGCGCCGAGCTGGACTATCTGTTCGAGATGCCGGAGAAGCTAAGCGCCGTCCTCAAACGCAAGAGCGAAATCGGCATTCTGCTGAAGCAAGCCTATGATGCTAAGGACGTCGATACCTTAAGGCATATGGCCAAAAACGTGCTCCCTGCCATCTCCAAAGCCGTGCAAGAGCTCCGCATAGCCCACCGTACGCAGTGGCATCGGATGTTCAAGCCCTTTGGCTGGGAGGTCATCGACATCCGCTATGGCGGCGTCATCACCCGCCTGGACACCGCATCGTTCCGCATTCTGGAATACGTGGAGGGACGGACGGCACGGATCGAGGAGCTGGAGCAGGAACGGCTGGTGTTCAGCACGACCAACCGCGACAACCACAAGGGTGTCGGCTGGTGCAGCCATTATTACCGCATGGCTTCGCCGAACGTGTTCTACCATGTGCTGAATCCTTTTTAAGGGTTCCGGCTGTCCTTTATCAGCTCATACCAATCACAAAAGCATAATAAAAAGCCCCGGTTTGCCGGGGCTTTTTTTGCATTTATCGCTGAGGCTTAGATGGTATGCTCTATTCACGCTCAGGAGCCGTGACGCTGCACTTCCTTATACCAGTCTCGCACATCCCGGCTAAGCCGTTCCACGATCTCGGGGTAACGGTCCGCCAGGTTGGAGCGCTCCCCGGGATCCCTGGACAGATCGGACAGGTGAACCTGATCCGGAACCACGCGGTCAAAATCGAGCTTCCCGTTCAGCACCAGCTTCCAATCCCCTTCCCGGACAGCCAGCTGGCCTTGATACTCCCAGAACAATTGCTTATGCGGCGACGGCATGCGCATCTGCAGCATCTCCTTCAGGCTGCTTCCGTCCAGCGCAACGCCTTGAAGCGGTCCTGCCGCCGGATCGACGCCGGCCAGATCCAAAAAGGTCGGTGCGATGTCCATCATAGCCACCACTTCATCTCTCACTTGCCCGCCTTCCCATCCGTTCGGCCAGCTCAATATGGCAGGCTCGCGGATTCCGCCTTCGAACAGGCTTGCTTTATGCCCCCGGAAGATCCCCGCGCTTCCCCCGTAATACACATCCTCCGTCCCATCCAGCCAGTTGCGACTCTCGGAGGACGGTCCGTTATCGCTGGAGAAGAAAATGACCGTATCCTCGTAACACCCGGCTTCCTTCAGCGCCTTTACGATCTCCCCGACGCCGTCGTCCACCGCGGCAATCATGGCGGCCATGACCTGCCGATCCCAAGGCAAATGCGCAAACCGGTCCATGTATTCCTGCGGCGCATGCATCGGATAATGCGGCGCGTTGTACGACGCAAACAAGAAGAACGGAGCCTCCTGCTCCCGCGACCGCTGAATGAAATCAACGGATCGTTCCGTGATCAGCTCGGTCATGTACCGGCCGTTCTCCCAAACCTCCGTTTCGTTTTCCCATAGGTCATGCAGGGGGTTGACGCCATGGGCTTGGCCCCAATAAAAAATGTGCGAGTAAAAATCGACGCAGCCTGCCTTGAATCCGAAAAACTCATCAAATCCATGCGCATTCGGGCTGGTTTCCTCGGACAAGCCCAAATGCCATTTTCCAAACAGCGCCGTCCTGTACCCGGCAGGCTTGAGCGCCTTGGCCAACGTCACCTCGTCGGCAGGCAGTCCATGCGAACCGCGCTTCGCCCCAAGAATCTCGCCGACTCCAGCTCGGGCCGGGTACTTGCCCGTCAATAAAGAGGCTCGTGACGGGGAGCAGACCGGGGAATTCGAATACCAATTCGTAAAACGAATGCCTTCATCAGCCAACCCGTCCAGGTGCGGGGTTTTCACGGTGTCCGAACCGTAGCATCCAAGATCTCCATACCCTAAGTCATCGCAATAAATCACGATAAAATTCGGTTGTTTCATATCTCCATTCACCTCTACTATGCTCGACTTGTTCCTCATCATCGTACCTTTTGGCGGACGAATACGGAATGCTCCATCCTTGCAATCGTTATACAATATGTTGCATCATAGCAGTAACAAAAGAATTGACCGCTATTGGCGGAAGGAGGACACATGAGTTTAACAGTGAATCAGCGGCCATCCCGAGAAGAATACTTTAACAACCCGGCTCACTTTGAGACACAACTGGGATTATGGATATTCAAATCCGGATCCCATCCCTTTTTCACCGAAAAAGTCGGTCCCCGGTCCGTCGAATTTTACAGTATACATTTCGTTGCCAGCGGCAAGGTGCGGTTCGGATGGGACGGCAGCAGCGTCTCCCTCTCGGAAGGCGACCTCTTCTGCCTCTTCCCCGGCTCGGTCTATACGTATGTCAAGGACTGCGACGAGCCGTCTACCATGATCACCTGGACGGCCTATATGGGCGAGTTGATGCCGTCCATATTGAACCATGTCGATTTATGCCCGGAACGGCCCTATCGACGAAATGCCTTCAGGGACGATGCCTTGGCTGTCATCAAGGACATTCAGCGATTGCTCCGGCAGCCCCAGCAGGACCATAGCCTCCAGCTGATGTCGCTGGGATTCCAGTTGATCCACAGCATCGATCCCAACCGGGACCAGCACCTCCCCGCTGCTTCGGCTGCTTCGGACTGGCTCGAGTCCGTCCCCGGATATATGGGGCTTCATTGCACGGAGAACCTGTCCGTGGAGGAGCTTGCCGCCTGGGCCGGCGTGCATCGCAGTCACTTCACCCGCGCGTTTACCCGCCGATACGGCATCTCTCCGTCCCGCTACATGCAGCAGTTGATCATGGAGAAAGCGACCCGCCTGTTATCCGCCGAGGGAACCAGCATCACGCAGACCGCTTTATCCCTGGGCTATTCGGATTTGTTTACGTTCTCCCGCGCCTTTACCCGGTATTTCGGAATGACGCCGAGCGCATTCGTGAAAGCGAACCTCCCATCATCGAGAACAAGCGAATAACAAGGAACCGCCATACGATAAACGATAAAGGGATCGCCGTTATCGACCCTACAGCAACGAAAAGAGGCCATCCGATGAGGGATAGCCTCTAGTCTTTTTACATTACCTATTTTTCCGTGGCTACAAACGGCAGGACAACTACTCCTCCATCAGCTCCCACAGCGTGGTGAATGCCTCACCTTCCAATTGAAAGAACACAGGCGCATTGGCATATCGCACATATTGGCCGCCTTTGAACAGTCTTAACTGGACTTCCGTCCCGTCCTGCAGCTGGATATACAGAAATTTCTGTTCGCTAGGCCCGGTCTCGTAGATCCCTTGCTCAAACAGAGGCTCGGCCGCTATCGGCTTCGCTTCATATAAAGCGTCAACGAAGGCTTGCACCTCCGCATCGGCGGAAAGCTCGCGCAGCTTGTTCTCGCCCATGTTCCAACTGTCGAAATCCTGCCATTTGACCGAAGTCATGTTCCCCATCAGATTCAGCTTGCCGATGATATCCTCGCCCTTGGCCACCGTAATCCCGTTCAAATGCTCATACAATTCGGCGTAGACTTCCCCGTCGTGCTCCATGTAGGACATGATTCTAAAATCGGCGTCATATCCCTTAACCGTGAATATATCCATTTCGCCGATCGTCGAAGCAAGCTCCGTGTAGTCATCGGAGGAGCTCCATTCCGTGATCCCCGACTTCGACCGTCCGAGCTTGTCGCCCCGCAGCTGCTTGGCGATTTCCGGCGTGATTTGCGTACCGGTTTGGGTGTAGATATTGCCCTGGTATACAACCAAACCGATCATGTCGGCTTTGACGTTGCTCTCGCCCGGAAGCTCAATTTTCGGAATGGTTACCGGATCGTGGCCAACCTTCGCGGTCGGCGGGGTATTCACCCCAGTCCCTTGTTGAACCACCGGGATATCGCTGACCGCTGGCTCGTTCTCAAGATTCAATACCAGCGAAGTCACTACCACCAGCCCCAGCATAATGGCCGCGGTGACGCCGGCGACCCCCATTCGGCTCATTCTTGTCGTTTGACGCTGATTTTGTTTCATTCCTTTCATGATTCGCTCCTCCAATCCTTTATCAGGTTCTATTCGATCTATCAATGATTTGTAGTCATTCCGATTCATCAATCGTCCTCTCCTTCCAAGTCCATGCGCAGCAGCTTCCTGCCGCGCTGAAGACGCATCTTGACCGCAGACTCGTTAATCTGCAAAATCCCGGCGATTTCCTTAACGGAATAATCCTCGTAATAAAACAGATGGATGACCGACTTATACTTGAACGGCAAACTCATGACGTTATCCATCAACGTCCGTTCCGACGGTTCGACAAAATAATCGTTCATATGCTCCATCTTGGTTACCCGCTTGCGCCACAGGCTCCCTTGCATGTTCTTGCAGTGGTTCGTAATCACCCGAATGAGCCAAGCTTTCTTATGCTCCTGATCCCTGAAGTCAGGCGCTTTATATATCAATTTAATGAACGTCTCCTGAATGGCTTCTTCGACATCCTGTTTGTTCCCAAGGTACACCATCGCTATTTTAAAAAGCATATCGCCATATAATTCATAGGTTTCCGTAATATCTCCGCCCGGCCGGAGCGAATCGATCTGCATCGCCTTTAGACCTCCTTTTACCCTTAACACAGTTATGGACGCAGATCGGTCACATTTTGTTTTTAAGTTTTTCGGATTAAAAAAAGAGGGGGCCCGATAGATAGGACTATCTCCTTTTCCTGTTAGGAGACACTCCGTGTACGACCCATTTACGAAAGAAGCGGTGCAACGATAGTAAAAAACAAGAAAATGGCGGTGCAAGGATCGCATCCTTAGCACCGCCATTTCTATTTTCCACTTTGTTGATCAAAGGAGTGTTCTTTAGCAGATTTGCTGTTGGACGCCCCCTTCCCGTTTATAACCAAGAGGCTAACCCAAAATGCATCCAGCCGCTAAAGAACCTGTTTATTTTACGTACGTCAAATCCTGCATCAAACGATGGAGCACAGCGGCGCTTTCGCCGCGGGTGGCATTCGATTTAGGATTGAAGCGCTGCTTCGGATCTCCATTCAGAATATCAAGTGCCGCCAATTCATACACCGCCACCTGAGACCAAGCACCGATCGAGGACGCATCGGCAAAATGAGCTTTTGCCGCGTCGACGGGGTTGTATCCGGCATACTCCAGCGCGTTGTAGGCCATCGCGGCCATCTCTTCGCGCGTGATCGTCCGATTCGGCTTAAAGGTGCCGTCCGTGTAGCCGTTAATGATATCGGCATCGACTGCTGCCTGGATCGCTCCCGCGTACCAGTCGGATGAAGCCACGTCCTGGAAGCTGCCTGACGCAGCGTCTGCAGAAAGTCCCAGTGCCCGGACGACAAGCGCTGCGAACTCGGCCCGAGTGACTGGAGCGTTCGGAACAAAGGTCTGCTCCGTGCGCCCGGTTACGATCATTTTGGCCGCAAGCGATTCAACCTCACCCTTCGACCAATGCGACGCGATGTCCTGGAACGTTACCGGGTTCTGCAACACCAGGTATGTGCTGTTGGTTCGGCTATAGATATCGATACGTTGGCCGTTTACCTTAAATGGTACTGGCGTGTATTCGCCGTTTCCATCCACTCGGACAACCGCGATGTCCGTCAACGCATGCGATTTGTCGACATTCAGTGACCGCTTCACATACGTTTGGAACGAATCCAGCGTGATAGTCTTGCCATTGCCGGACTTAACCGTCACGGTGTAGCTCACGGCTTGCAGCGCATGATATCCTTTGGAGGCCGCTGATTTAAGGGCATCCTCATCGATAGCAAGCTGAATGACCAATTGAAGGCTGTTCATGTCCGAGCCGGCTTGGGCCGCCAGCGCTTGAAGATCGATCTCCTTCTTCGGAAGCTCATAGCTTCCGTAAGGCGTCGCTACCACCAGCACCTTCGCGCTTGTTTGATCAAGCCACGCTCGCAGCGCTTCATTCTCGATGGTAACGGATGAAGAAGAGATGGGCTGCGTGCTTGTTACCTCTACGGTAACTTTTCCGCCAACAGGCTGTTTCAGGGCTTCCTTCATGGCCGCTCCGGTCACGCTGCCTGCCGCTGCGCCGTTCTCCACCATAACCGGAACCTTGACCTTGCCCGGTTCTGCCGGCGTCGTGGTGCCAGGGTTCGATGGGTTTACGGGAGGCGTCGTCGGTCCTGGAGTTCCAGGCGTGCCCGGATTCCCAGGGTTGCCCGGCCCAGGCTCTCCAGGTCCTCCAGGAAGCGGCGCTCCCTTCAAGTCCGTAATCCGTCCTTCGACGGCGGAGGTCTTGGTCGTGATGGTGCCTACCTTTTTCACATAGTTCGAGAATACCTCATAGTCAGGCTTATAAAGCAGGTTCACGCGCCCTTCCAGATAGGCCTTCTCGAGCGAAGCATAGAAATCGCCGCCCTTAGCGGTAAATGCGTTCGTCGCTACTTCATACGATTTATTCATGTCGATCGGCTCATATCCGTTCTTGCCTTTCACCTCGATGCGCAGGACGCGCGATCCAACCGGCTTGGTCGAATCATAATAGAACTTCATGCCCGCGATATGCGGGAAGCGCCCGTCCTGAGCAGGGGTTTTAGAGACCCCGTTCTCCATGGCTTCTTTGATCTCGGCGCCCGTTAGCGTGATCGTGACGAGATCATTGTTAAACGGAAGCACCGTCATGACGTCACCCATCGTGATTTTGCCTGCTTCAATGGATTCGCGGATGCCGCCGCCGTTCTGCAGGGCGATGACCGCATTCGTGCCGGCGGCTTGCGCCGCATCCAGCATGCCATCGGCAATCAGATTGCCGAGATTCGTTTCCTTCGTGCGGACATCGGCGCGGACGCCGTTCAGCTTCACTTCTGTCGTGCCCACCTCCGTTTGTTTCAATGCCTCCACGCCCGGCTTATATTTGGTGTTCAGAATTTGCAAGGCTTCGGGATCCGGCTGAATGACATACTGCTCATTGCTACCTTTCTCGTCAACGGAAATGAGGCTGCTGTTCCACTCCTGCAGAACCCCCTCGTCGTCAAATACGACCTCCAACTGACCTAAGAATTGACCTTTTTCACCTGTCTGCACAATCAGCTTCGGTTCGCTGTCCGAACGGTCCACGACCGCCTGATCCAGCTTGGTATGACTGTGACCGCCCACGATGATGTCGATGCCCTCGACCTCCTTCGCAAGGTTGACATCCACGTCATAACCGAGGTGCGACAGTACGACGATTTTGTTGATACCTTCATTCTTCAGCATCGCTACGGTGTCTTTTGCCTTTTGCACCGCATTCTCAAAGGTTACGTCTCCAGGCGAAGCGATGTTCGCCGTGTCTTCGGTTGTCAGTCCGATGAGGCCAACCTGCTCCCCGTCTACCTCCATGATGATGGCCGGGTAGATGGTTGCATCCTTGGCATCCCGGGTCACTTCATTCTTGAATTTCTGGGTCAATAAAGCATCGGCCGAAAAATTCACGTTCGAAGACACAAATGGGAATTCCGCATGCTCGATGAAATCGTTCAGCACCTCGGATCCTTTATCGAACTCATGGTTACCGAAGGTCATGGCATCATATTGAACCAAATTCATGAACTCCAGATCGGCAAGTCCCAAATATTGATTAAAATACAGCGTGCCTGAGAATACGTCTCCCGCATCCACGAGCAGAGGATTGACCGCATTCGCTTTGGCTTCCTTGATTGCCGTAACCCGGCGCGCAATATTATCCGGCGAGCTTACGGTGTCCAGATTGGCATGCGTGTCATTGGTATGCAAAATCGTCAGCGGGAAGCCGTTCGCGGCTTCTTCCTTCAGGTCGATCTGGGCGACGACGGGATCATGATCCGATACGCGGCCCTTGGAGGCCGGGAAATCGGCGTTCAGATGCACGATATCGACTTGCGTAGAACGGGTCAGGTTCTTGCTGACCAGAATATGATCCAGCACCTGCGAGTTTCCGTCATACGTGTACGTGTACTGCTCCTTGAGCGGAAGCGTCTCGATCAGGTTGTCTAATTCGTTGCCCTTCAAAATGTTTGTCGTCTCGGTAAATTGGAAATCATTCAAATCCCCCAGCACGACGACGTTCGCGTCAGGATTAGCAGACACCACGTCTTTCACGAATCCGTTCACGACCGCTGCGATCTGATGGCGCTGGGTTTCGCTGGAGAGAACCGGCGGCTGGGTGTTGCCGAATGGTCCTTGGTCTCCGGATTTCGAGTTAAAATGATTCGCGATGACAATCACTTTTTCCCCTTGGAATTCGAACTGCGCAGCCAGAGGCTTGCGCGATGCATTGAATGCCGCATTCTGCGGATCGATCCGCCCCGGATTCAGGGTTAACTGATCCGTCGCCGCATCATACGCCACGGATTCCGTCGGGGATCCCTTCTTGCCCTGAACGCTGTCCGTTAACTGGACGCGATCCGCGTTGTAGAGGAACCCGACCCGAATGTTGGCTCCCGGCGCTCCCCCGTCGTTATTATTCACCGGCTCAATGTCGGTAAAGCTATAGGTTGGTCCGCCGGCTGCCTTGATGGCGTTAATCAAGGTCTGGTAGCTTTGATCGGCCGCGGTGGTTCCGTTGTTCTGCTCTCCGTTATTATCCTGTACTTCGACAAGACCGATAATATCCGGAGACTTGATGTTGTTAACGATCGATTCCGCCAGCTTGTTGATTTTGGCGGAGCTTACGCCCGGGTAGAAATTTTCAATATTATACGTCGCTACTCTGAGCTGTTCGGCATTCACGTCAATAGTAGATACCTCTTGCTTAAAAGAGCTGCTGTCGATTGGAGGCAGGCTGTCTTTGGCAGGGATCACCTTGAAGTTCCCGCCGTTATACCCAATCACGCCGATCACATCATCGGCAAACGTATCGCCCGTGCTCACTTCTTGACCCGGATTGCCGTAAGCAATCAAGAGACGCTGCGGGTTGAAATTACCGTTCTCTTTTAGAACCAGCCCGCCCGCTGGCGTTATGACATCGGCGACATCATTTTCGACCCGGGTCGCAATGTTGTAGGTGCCGCCGCTTGTCCAATACGGACTAATGATCGTTGGCTGCGGAAGTCTGACCAACATGCCCTCCAGCGACTCGTAGAAGTCGATGGCGTCTTCGTCCGGATCGAACGTTGTCATGCCGTCGTTATCGATAATGGCAGCCGGAATCGGGCGTCCGCCTTTCCCTAAGGTAACCGGTTCAGGCAGCTGTTGAGCCTGATCCAGCTTCTTGAACGATTGCATCTCGATTTGGGTCGATGTCAGGTTGCTGGAGCTTCCCTCGTTATACTCGGCCACTTTACCGATTACGCTCACCAAATCTCCGATTTGAGGCCGGTTTGGATCCGTGGAATACACAAAAATGGCGTCCGAGGTATCCGGATTGGAATCCGGCTTCGGATCCTGGATGTAGAATCCCTTGATATTGCCGTTAGAGAACGTATAACCGTACTGGGTTACAACGCCTTCAATATCGGTTACCGTCTGTCCAGTATACGGCGAAGCATGGTCCTCGCCTTGGATATCCGCGATGCGCGGCTGCTGAGTGGCCTTGTAAGCAAATTCGTATACCTTGCTCACATCCGCACCTGAGACAACAATTGCCTTGATGGTCGTATCACGGTCAATCTGTATCGGTGCGCTGTACAGCGTGCTTGCTGTCGTCGGTACCGATCCATCGAGCGTATAATAGATGCTTGCCCCTTGCGTAGGGCTGGACAGCGTTACCGTTCCCCCGGTAATAATCGGTCCGGCACCGGGACTTGCGATTACGGAGAACATCTCTTCGATTAAGGCATCCTCGCCTAAAGGGATCAGTTCATAGACGTTTCCGAACTGCTTCACCACGCCCGTGATGCGGCTGAAGGTCTTCACCGTCTTCAGCTTGGACAAGCCCGAATAAATGATGAATTCATGCCCGCCTTGCTCGGCTGTGTATTCTCCAGGTCTATTCTCGGACTTGATGGTGACATCATTCAGGGAGACTAGTCTTGCCTCATAATTCTCCCCTGCAGCTGCAGATAGATCAGCTCCGGTAATTGGGAGAGCCTGCGGAACTCCGACCTGGTTCCCCGTTACGTCGTGCGGCAGCAAGGCGTGCGGTTTGATCTCCTGAAGATTGTTGTAAATCTCCATTACGCCGGCCACGCTCACCCGATCGCCAACACTGGCATTAAGCGGGTAATCATAGAGCACGATACCTGCCGTGTCATCTTGAATGTAGGTTTCTCTGCCTTCGATATGCGTAATGATGCCTTCCGTCCATACATGCTCGCCTTTTGCCTTGCTGCGGGCATCAGCGACGGACGATTGCCTTAAAATATCATATTGGAACGAGGAGACCGGCCCATCCGGCTGGCCATCCTGGGCTGCATAGGCATCCACCCGCGTAGGCTCGTTAAGGATGATCGGGCCGTTGACGATCTGGAAGCCGGACCCGTTCCCGCTGGACAAATACACATCCGCATAAACGGAAGCGCCCACCGTAGGCGGATTCAACGTGATCTCCGTTCCGGCAGGCCAGGCATTAGGCTCCGGATTAGCCGTTACCACTCCTAGGCCTGAGCCAGGCGTGACCGGCGTAACGGGACTCGCACTGTTCCGGGGATCCGGGGTCATAACGATAAAATCGGCCACATTGTTATCCGTGTCGCGACCGCGATCATTTTGACCAACGGTCAATTCCTTGCGGATCGCAGCCGTGCTGTTGGAGAGAGCTGCGGTTGGGCTCTTTTCCGATAGCGTTGCATTTCCATAGCCAATAAGATCGATGCGGTCGCCAGCGGCGTTCACCAGATCCACCTTGCCGTTGGAGCCGCTAAGGTTCAATGCTCCTGCAGCATCAGCTGTCGGCAAAGAACCACCTACCGAGCCGTTACTCTGCTGTTGGATTAAATAATAAGCATAAGGTTTTATAGTACCAGTTAAAGAGGTTTCATTGTTAAAATTGCCTGCTGCGCTCGCATAACGTACCTTCCAGCCTGTCAGGTCGACCGGACTGCTGGTTGGATTGAACAATTCGATAAAATCATGCGTATAAACGGCCCCGCTATTCCCGCCCCCACCGTACACTTGGCTGATCACAACCTGATCATGCCGGGGAGAAGCCTCCGCCACCTTCACGGGGCTGAACGGAACGATGATACTTAGAAGCATCACGATAGCCAAAAGCATGCTTAACGGCCTTTGGCACCGATGTAATCGAATGCGCATTCAGGTGTTCACTCCTCTATTCTATTAAATTTTCTTACCTTATTTACTATATATACCAGATATGTTTTGGGAGTTCTAACCTAAAGTATGCTAGATGTAAAAAAACCTCCGATAGACCTAAACCCAAAGCTGGATAGGCATATCAGAGGTTCTATTTGTCTTACATCGACTTGCGCAATGCGTTACCGTTTACCTGAATCGAACGGCTCCCCTACCGCTTTCGGCGCATTCGAGGATTTGGAGAAAATCACGAGCGCGATCAGCGTGACGATATAAGGGAAAATCTTGAGAATGACCGGCGGAATCACCGCCAATGATGGGATTACCTGTGATACGTTGGCTACCGTCGTGGCAAATCCGAAGAACAAAGTCGCCAGCAGGATGCCGAGCGGCTTCCATTGTCCGAAAATGAGGGATGCCAGAGCCAGGAACCCGAGTCCCGCAACGTTCCCCGTAAATTCGCCGGAATACGTCAACAGAATGACAGCCCCACCGAGTCCGGAAAAAGCACCCGAGATCATGACGCCCACATACCGCATGGACTGCACCTTAATACCGGCTGCTTCGGCCGCGTGCGGATGCTCGCCGCAGGACCGGAGCCGCAGACCGAAGGGTGTTCTGTACAGTATCAGTGCGCTGAGCAATAACACTAACAGAACGAGCCAGGTCGTTGCATAGGTTTTGGTAAAAAACAAATCCCCAATAATCGGTATCTTAGACAGCAAGGGCACATCAAATGGTGCAAAACCATTCGTGATCGTAATCTTGCCGCTGCCCGTAATGTTACGGGCAAGGAAAATCGTCAAGGCACCCGCAATCATGTTGATCGCCGTACCGCTTATGATCTGATTGGCACTGAGGTTAATGCTGGCAAAGGCATGCAGTAGCGAGAATAGCGCGCTCGCTGCCGCCGCCGCCAACAGGCCTACCCATAATACCCACGATTGGCCAGGCCATTGGGCCTGCATTTTGAAAATGACAAAGGCGCCGATGAAAGAACCGACAATCATCAATCCGTCAAGGCCGATATTGACGACCCCGCTTCGTTCACTGAACAGTGCGCCTAACGCGGTAATCAAAAGCGGGATCGTGTAAGCGATGGCATACGGAAAAATCTGTTCAATCGTTGTCCACATATGTCCTTACTCCCCCTGCTTTTTATTTGCCGCGCGACGCAGCTTCAATTTACGGTACAGACGCTCAATCAAGATGCTGGTTGCCGCAAAATAGATAATGATGGCGATAATCGAATCGGCGATTTCCGGCGGAATCTCCGTCATAGCATTCATAAAACCTCTGCCCGAGTAGAGAATCCCGAAGAACAGGGCCGACACCAAAACACCGATAGGTGCGTTGATTCCAAGCAGGGCTACGGCAATGCCGTCAAAGCCTTGGCTCGGCAGAACGCCGATCTGCATGCTGGAGGCATTCCCCGCATACTGCGCAACGCCGGCAAGGCCGGCAAGGCCGCCGGAGATGAACATGGACAGCACGATGCTGCGTTTGACGGCAATCCCTGCATATTCAGATGCATGCCGGTTGAACCCGACCGCCTTTAGTTCATAGCCGAGGGTCGTTTTGTTAATAAGGAAAGCGACGACCAGAACGGCGATCACCGCGATAAAAAAGCCCAGATTGACATAAGATCCTTGGAACATATCGCTAAGCCACTGCTGATGCAGCATGGCTTCCGGCGGAAGCTGGCGCGATTCCGTCTCTAGGCTCGCCCCTTTGAAGTAACCTGGAATGACATAATAAACGGTCCAGTAGGCCGTCCAGTTCATCATGATCGTGGATACGACCTCATGCACGTTATATTTAGCCTTCAGGAAACCTGGGACAACCGCCCATAGTGCGCCGCCCATAAACCCGACCAGCACCATGACCAACAGGAGCAGAGCCCGCGGCAAATCCAGCGACAGGCCGACAGCCGTTGCGCAGAAGCCACCGAACAGCATTTGGCCCGCAGCACCGATATTGAACAGCCCGGTACGGAAGGCAAAAGCCACGGACAAACCGGTCAAAATAAGCGGAGTCGCCGTCGCCAGCGTATTACCGATCCGCTCCGGGTTTTTGAGCCCGCCCTGGAGGAGATACTTATACCCTTCTACCGGATTATGCCCGGTCAGCGCCATAAGCAGTGCCCCCGCAATGAGCCCTAACAGGACGGCAAGCAACGATTTTACGCTGTTATTCATGTGGCGCCTCCTCTTTTTGATACCCGGCCATCATCAGTCCGAGCTCCCTTTCGTTCGTTTCGGAGGTTTTTACGATACCTACCAGTTCACCGTTATTGATAACGGCTATGCGGTCCGACAAATTCAGCACTTCATCAAGCTCCAGGGAAACCAGCAGAACGGCTTTCCCCTTGTCCCGTTGTTCGATCAGACGACGGTGAATATATTCAATCGAGCCTACGTCAAGGCCTCGGGTCGGCTGAACGGCAATAAGCAGATCCGGATCGCGCTCTACCTCGCGGCCGATGATGGCTTTTTGCTGGTTACCGCCGGACATCGAACGCACGATCGACCGGCCGCCCGTTCCGGAACGCACATCAAAGCTCTGAATGATATGCTCCGCATGCTTGCGGATCACTGCTGGCTGCAGCAGCCCATTCTTGGAATACGGTGGGCGGTTATACACCTCAAGGATCAAATTCTCTTCAATCGTATAATCCAGCACGAGGCCCCTCTTCTGGCGGTCCTCCGGAATGTGTCCGATTCCGCTCTCGTTCCGCTGACGGACGGAAAGTCCGTTAAGCGACTTACCATTCAAGCTCACCGTCCCGCTCTCCGCTTGACGCAGGCCGGTAATAGCTTCCACCAATTCCGTTTGACCGTTGCCGTCCACGCCGGCAATGCCCACGATCTCGCCGGCATGCAGATCCAGGCTGAAACCTTTAAGCGCTTCGACTTTTTTACTGTTCTTCACGGTAAGCGACTGGATCTCTAGCACGGTCTTGCCCGGACGGCTCTCCTGTTTGTCCACCTTAAAGGAAACGCTGCGGCCCACCATCATTTCGGCCATCGCCTCGCGGCTCGTGTCGGCCACGTCAACGGTGCCAATCGTTTTCCCCCGGCGGATGACGGTGCATCGGTCCGCAACCGCTTTAATTTCTTTTAATTTATGGGTGATCAGAATGATCGATTTGCCTTCGTTGACCAGGTTTTTCATAATGCCCTGTAAATCTTCGATTTCCTGAGGGGTAAGCACGGCAGTCGGCTCGTCGAATATGAGCACTTCCGCATCGCGGTACAGCATTTTGAGAATTTCCACGCGCTGCTGCATTCCTACCGAGATATCCTCGATTTTGGCATAGGGGTCTACGTTCAGCCCGTATCGTTTGGACAGCTCCTCGACCCGCTTGGCTGCGGATCTCACGTCTAAACCAAAGTAATACTTGCGCGTCTCGCTGCCGAGAATAATATTCTCGGTCACGGTAAACGGCTCCACCAATTTGAAATGCTGATGCACCATCCCGATTCCGAGTTTGTTCGCGACGTTCGGATTCGAAATCCGCACGTCCTTGCCGTTGACTTTGATCACGCCACGGTCAGGCTGGTACATGCCAAACAGGATGCTCATCAGGGTCGACTTGCCTGCGCCGTTCTCGCCGAGCAGCGCATGAATCTCGCCCTTCTTCAGTTGAATCGTGATATCGTCATTGGCCACGATCCCCGGAAATTCCTTGCGGATGCCCACCATCTCGACAACATAGTCCATGGTTTTGGGTCCTCTCCTTCTTTTTGTCTGATATCTTCCTATTCATTATTAACCGCTAAAAAACGCGAATCGACTCACTTCCAAACCGCCAGAACACAGTTTCATAGAGATCATTCTACATTCAATATCAGGATGCAATCGCTTGCGCTGGTGATACGGTCTGATACCTAAAAAGCCCCACATAGTGGAGCCTATGCTTCGATGCTTGTTCCAAATACTTTGCGGGGGCCCCAAAACATATAAATGCGATTACAGAACTGCTTACGTTTCGCTGAAATAACTTATAATTTCTAATACCTTAAAAAAAGACGGAAAGGAATCCGTCTTTTTTCATGCGGTATCGCTGCTTTTCAAGTAAGCCTATCCACGCTTTGTAGATAACCTTGGTGTCTTGATTTATTTAATCAAATCGCCTTGCTCTGCTGCTACTTTAATTTCCCCGGCTTTGATCTTGCCAAACACTTCGTCAACTTGCTTTAGAACATCATCGCTCAGGTTCGGGTTCTTCTCAGGAAGGCCGACGCCGTCATTAGTCGCATCCAGTGTAAGCGTCTGTCCACCCGGGAATTTACCTTCCATTTCAGCTTTGATCATATCGTAAGCCGCATTGTCGATTTTCTTAACAGCCGAAGTCAGTACAACCGACTTGTCGCCTTCGTATACGCCGTCTTGATATTGGTCAACGTCGACGCCGACGATCCAAACCTCGGATCCTTGCTGCACGCGAGTCTTCGCTTCATTAATCGCACCGACACCAACGCCGCCTGCTGCCGCGAAGATCACGTTCACGCCGCGGTCATACATCTGTGCCGCCAATTGGCTGCCTGCTGCAGTGTCGTCAAAGGTTCCTTGATATACAACGTTTTCTTTGTTAATCACCAGTTTCGTACCGAGGTTCTCGTTAGCATAAGCTACACCCTGTTGGAAGCCCCAGTTGAACTTCTGTACAGGCGGAATTTCCATGCCGCCGATAAAGCCTGCTTGTCCATCCTTCACATGAAGCGCAGTCGCTACGCCAGCCAGGAACCCGGACTCCTGCTCTGCAAAGAAGATGGATACGGTATTTTCCTTAACAACTGGATCGGCGTCTGCTGCAGGGCGTGGTGATCCATCGATAATAACGAATTTAGTGTCTGTGTACTTTTCCTGTGCTTTAAACACAGCCGTCTCAAATTTGAAGCCTGGCGTTACGATGAATTTATATCCGGCATCGTAAAGGTTTACAATTTCCTTCGAATAATCAGCCTCTGTCTGTCCAGCTGGCTTCAGGTATTTATGCTTAATGTTGAAGTCTTTACTCGCCTTCTCAATACCTTCATATGTGCCTTGGTTAAACGACTTGTCATCGATCGTTCCCGCATCTGTAACCATCCCTACCATGAAGTTTGCCTTAGGTGCGTCGCCGCCTGCGCCGCCGCTTGGCTCTGACGCCGGTTTGTCGCCGCAGCCCGCCAGCATCGTGACAGATAACGCCAAACTGATTAATGATATGACCCCTTTTTTCATTAAGGATAACCCTCCTAGGTATATATGCCCGAATACTAGATTCGCGCTATTTACAATATATTAATAAAAGTGACCCTTTTCAACATAAATTTGGGTGAATCTGTCAAACTGCATCTGTGCCGCGGTGAAACGTTTAAGACATGTTTTATTCCAATTCTAGTAGAGATAGGAAGACGTAATTTTCGCATCGTTGATTTGACGGTTTTTATAGATAACACGGGGATTACAGGCGGTGTGATACGAAGCGTGGGCAAGGGTTCAGACCCTTTGATTTGGTAAAAAATAAATGCGCTTTACGAAAAGAAAGCACCTTGGCCAAGGTGCTTATAAACATGCTGTTCATTCGATGAATGGCTTTGAATGATTATTCACTTGCGACGGATTTTCATCATGCGGTTATATGTAATGAATGCGGCAACAATCATCGCGATAAAACCCAGATTGCTCGCCGACTCCGGCGACATGCCGAACACGCCCGCCAAACTCGTGACCAAGTTATTCGTAAGCAGCGCCACCGCAATCAGCATGACCGGACGCCACACGCTGTACCTTTTCATCCTCGCAACACCCCCAGGCCAGATTCACAGCTTTATAAGAACCCCAAATGACTAAAATTGCCTAATCTATTAGATGCATTATACCATGAATAAGTATGCGTTTACATTAATCTTAACTTTCGCAGTATGAATTTTTCAGATAGCCCGCAATTACTTCATTATATGAGACGTGTTCATAAACATCGGGATGCATCAGATATTTATCGGTCATCAAGACCGATTCGAAAGCAAAAGCCATAGGTCACAGCGTGGAAATCACGCTGCGTCCATGGCTTTTTTACGAAACATAAATTAATTATCATGCATTATGCCGTGACAAAATTTATCAAGGTATGCCCTCATCCTAAATCAAAATCATAGAAATCAGGCCGCATGCCATCGGAATCTGAGCTCGCGCTGGAATAACTCATCAGTCCTTTTTATTGTACTCGAATGAAATCTTAACAGGAGCCGGCATTCCCTCCATAGACAGATAGGCATCGCAGGTTCCCTTTAAATTGCCGGTAAGCTTGATCGTGAATTGGAAACTTCCCGTTTCCGTACTGGTCGTCTGGCCTTCGTACCGAACTTTCCCTTTCGAATCGAGTATTTTCAAATTCACTTGGGACTGACTGCCGTTCACGACCAGACCGTCGATCGTCAATTTCTTCGCAGCGGCATCCACCACGGCTCTTGCGCCGTCGATTGTAGTGCCCCCCCCCGCATGGCCGTCAATGCCAAGAACTTCGATTTCATCAAGGAAGACCCAGACGTTGACCGGGAATTCCACTTTAACGTAGCGGGCAGACACTTTATCGGCTCCCGATTCCCCCGGCACACCGTCTGTTATCCCGCTCCAACCCACGAACTCGGCCGAGGCAGCATCCTGCGCCGGTGGCGGAGAAACGGTTGCCAGCGTGCTCCAGGATTGGCCGTCAGATGAAACGGAAAAAGTAACGTTCGGAGGAAAATAAATGCCGGGTCCTTTATCCTGAAGAAAATGGGCTCTAATTGCCCCGATCGATTTGTTGCCACCCAAATCAAATGTGATGGTGCGGCTTCGTTCGTCAGGGTAGTCGCTTCCCGCATGGGCCTGCCACTGCTCGGTGCGGTAATCCGTCCCGCCGAATCGGCCGTCCGTAAGTTCGTTCCCGGAATCGGGATAGTTGCTGTTAGGCTGATGTGAAATTGTATAGCTTTGGCCAAGAACCAGATTGCTGAGTCCCCCTCCGTCAGACCAGGTTTGAATGAGAACTTGGGCGTAGGAATCAAGCACCGTTGCGGCCGGGACCGAAATCAACCCTTGCGCTTGGACGGCCGGGTCGTGAATGTGCGCGAGAAAATCCTGCATATACGTCACGGCTTCCTTCGGCTTGTTATCGTCCAAAAGAAGCTTGATGGTCTGCAATCGATACGTCAAATCATTACCAAAAGCCGGCTTGATTTCGTTCGATGCGACATAACGCTGTACAACCTCCGCCATCGTCTCCGGCGCCGGGCTGCTATCGATGGCGTACGTTCCGTTCAAATACTGGTACAGCCAGTCATACATTAAACGCAAACTAGGATCCTTGCTTACCCCTAAGTTGTATACTGCATTATTGCCTTGATAGTGAGCTCTGAAGCCATTTTGCATCAGACCGGATCTGACGCCGCTGTCCAAGTATTCGATAAAACGCTGACGAAGTACGGGATCTGTCAGCATTCCGTCATCAAATTCAACTTCGTTCCCCATTCCGTATCGCTTTGCAGTATCCGTAGCATCGTCCAGACGGTCGGAATCCATTCCGCCAAAGAAATAGTTAGGCTGAAGCGCCGCGGCATCGAACCCTACGTCTTTCCACATAAACATTTTGTAAGCATAGGAGTGTGGAATCCAGAAAACCTTCATGTTCATGGCGTGCACTTTATCCGACACCATGCGAGCTATGTCCGGTCCCGATTCGGATATGTCGATTTGTTCCGGCATCCAGTACATGCCGACAAGCTCAAGATTCGAGTAGTTGGCAGCCTGCCATCTTTGCCGGGCCTGGTCCAGCCACCACTGCACCGCTTTTCCTCTGTTTTCAGACGCTTTTTCTTTGCCTACGACGGAGTCGTTGAAATTCAAGGAACCGTTGCCGTCAATGTCGCCAAAATCCGTTAAGGATTCCCCTGGATTCGGAATCATTAACACAACCTTGACTTGATGATCGGGCTGTTTCAGCTTGGCCCCAACTTCCTTGGCAGCCTCATTCAACTGCTGCATATCGCCCGTGGCTGCAAATGTTTTATCCAAATACCATTTCCAATCGTCCAGGTTCGTTTGTCCCTGACCGAAATCGCGGCCGGCAGGCGAAGCAATCCCGAGATATAGAACGCCGTCATAAAGCCAATCGACCAGCTCGCCGTCTTTATTTACATAACTGATATTAGGGATAATCCGTTCCTTTTTCCAATCACCCAAACCATTCGCATATTGTCCGTTATAAAACAGATTCAGATTCCGGATCCCGGCCGTAGCTTCCCCCGGCTCCAAAAAACGAGGCTGCTCGGCAGGAACCTTTACCGCCCCTTCAATCTTGCCGTCCATACCCATAATTTCGATTTCATCAATGTATTCCCACTGTGTAGGATGCATATAAATGGTCACCTTCACATAACGGGCATAAGCCAGCTTGCCATCCGTATTCCCGCCTTTGATTCCATCCCGGCTGCCATCCCATTCAAAGGTCTCCTGTCTGGGCGGTCCTTCTCCCCACAGAAGCTGCGTAGCGTTATGGGAAAGCAGCCCCCAATTTTCCTTATCGTCGGAGACATACATCGATACCGACAGCGGCACGAGAATCGAATTCGTAGGAAAATCTTGAAAGAAATTAGCCGTGATCTTTCCAATTGACTTTTCCTCACCGAGATCGAACACAACTTCGCGAGCCTTTCCGCGCAGATGTCCTACCCATGCCGGGTCGTTCATATCCAATGAGCCGTATTTTCCGTCCGTAAGCTTGTATCCGTCATCGGGATGCGAAGCTTCCGGAGCTTCAGACCATTCATACGGAAGGCCTGCCGCGAGATTGCGGAATTGCGTCTCCTGCACTGCCAAAGATGCTGCCGCTTGATTTTCACCTTTTGCTTGTGGTGCCTGTTCCGCTGCTGGTTCACCAGCATCCGTCAGTAGATCTAGTTCGACCTGTGGATGACCTGTATCCTTTCCTGCTTCCATCTGGTCTGCACCTGCCGCCTGCAGGACGGTCACATCCGGAACAAGCGATTTCGCCTGAACCGCAGAGAGCGGAGTCAGTAGTAATACGGCTGCCATTAATCCGGATAACCATTTTTTATTGAAATTCATCAAGGCCAGCTCCTTTTCTTTATTCTCGAGTACAGAAATATCAAAAACTTTAAACCCTTATTTCTGTTCCGGGTGAACGCTAGATTGTAATCCCCCCTTTCACGAAATCCGCCATAAGCAAGCAGCAAAGCGTATAAGATCGGCTTCCTCCGGAAGAGGAAGCCGTCACCGCCGCATCCAGTGCCGCCACCGGCACGAAGTTTCCAGTGGGCAACGGCAGTAGTACAGCGCAGCCAAACACTCCGCACTTCGGGCGATTCATAGGCATGGATAAGCAAACTTCGGTTTATCAGTGTTCAGGTGATTCTGGTCTACTTCGCCTTTGCCGCCAGGAACTCATCAATCTGCTTTTGCAGTTCCTGCTGAATTTTTTTGAGGGCGGGGCCGGCTTCCGCTTCAAACTTCTTCAATGTCTCGTCCGGATCGATAACCCCGTTGAACAGCGCCGTGTAGTATTGCCCATCGACTGTATTGTACTGGCTGACCTCGTTTTGCACCGGGGTACTGTCAAATTCGAAGCCGGCCAAAATATCGGTCGTGAACATGTCGGCATCCTTAAGCACAGCGTTCAACTCCTCATTCTCGCCCTTCACATCACTCCGCTCATCGACGGGATTCCACAGCCAAACATAGCCGAAAGCAGAGTAGCCGGATGTATCCAGGGTTTTCATTTTGTCGTCGCCTACCGCTTCCCAATGCTTCCCTTCGATTCCGTAAGAAAGCAGGTCGTAGTTTTCCTTCTCATTCGCCCAGTTCAGGAACATAATCGCCCGCTCCTTATTCTTGCTTACCTTCGGAACGGCCAGAAAGTTCCACTGTTTGAAGTCGGTGATGTTCGCGCCCTTCTCCGGATTAAAGAAGGTGACCGTCTCCAGCTCGCTGTCCGGCACATTGTTCTTTAACGTGTTCTTGAGGGAATCGCCGATGCCGAACGCGCCGTTTGTGACGATTGCCACTTTGCCTGCCGAGATCGGCTGATGAAAATCTTTTGTCGTCAAGATGTCCTTAAAAATCAGACCGTCAGTAAACCATTTGCGCGTGTTCGCCAGCCACGTTCCGATCGGCTCCCGATCCTCCAGCAAATTGTAAACTTTGCCGTCATTGTTCTTGTAATAGAGCATCAGGCTGTTGCCCAGGGCGTGGGTAGGTCTAACATGGGTTTCGTAATCGTTCAGCGCATGGTGAGCGACAAATGAATAAGTGCCGGAGCCTGCGGTCATCGGGATGATGCCTTTCTCCTGCTCTTTCACCTTGTAGGCGAAAGCGATCAAATCTTCATAGGTTTTAATCGGCGGTACGCCGAGCTTCTCGCGAATATCTTTGCGCACCATGTAGGAATTGCCGGACATGTAGCTGACGCCGAGCGGAACGGCCATAATTTTGCCGCCGTATTTGTTGTAGTCCCACATTTGCTGCGGCCGTTTCTCGAGCACCGTTTGGCCGTACTGGACCAACAGGTCGTCCAGTGGCTCATAGAATCCGTTTGCAATCATCTGATTGATGTGCAGCCATGGCGCATCGAAAATGAGATCGATGTTTTCGCCGGAAGCAAGCGTCACCTGTGTCTTTTGCGCCAGATCGGACCAAGGTACGAAGACGACGTCGAGTTTGACGTTGATCGTATCCTTCATCCGCTTTTCTGCCTCGGCGATGACCAAATCCATATCCGACGGCCGATCGCCGGGAATCATGATTTTCAGGGTCACCTCTTCAAGTTTGGCGTCACCGCCGGCGCTGTCTCCGGTTTGACCCGACGGCCCAGGTGCCTTCCCTTCCCCTTCGTTCTTGCCCGAACAACCGGCAATCGCGACGAGCGCGATCAATAACACAAGCGCGATGGACAATAATCTTTTCATGGTTCCTTCCCCCTGAATCAATAATAGAGAAAACAGACGGATGAGCCGGTTCATAAACAACAGCGGTTGAAAGCTCGAACCGGCCAAACGCCTTCACGCTTGCCGCTCTACCCTTTTACCGAACCAAGCGTCAAACCTTTAATAAAGAAGCGCTGTATGAACGGATAGACGAACACGATCGGGCCGATGGTAACGCAGACGATCGCCAGCTGCATGCCATAGGTCGGCACGACGACGTTGTACTGCGTCTGGCTCCCGCTTACATAAGCCATAACATTCAAATTGGACATAAGCTGGCGGATCATCATCTGCAGCGGCAGCATTTTGTGATTGTCGATAAACAGCAATGACAAGTACCAGTCGTTCCAATATTGCAGCGCGTAAAACAGGCTCACCGTGGCGATAACAGGCAGCGAAATCGGCCAGATGATGCGAAAGAAAATATAGAGATCATTGGCGCCGTCCACAGTCGCAGCTTCATTCAATTCATACGGCAGCGTCCGGTAGTAAGAGACAAGAATGAAGGCATAGAACGGATTAAGCAGATAGGGCAAAATGAGTGCCCACACCGAGTCTTTCAGTTGCAGCCAGTTGGCGATCAGCATGTAAAAGCCGACCAGTCCTGCGCCGAACAGCATCGTCAGGAAGGTTAGAAACGATAAAATATGGCGGTACTTCACTTTCCGGTGGCTCAGCGTGTACGCATATGCAGCTGTCAAGAGTACGCCCAGCGCCGTGCCGGCGACCGTCACGATCATCGTAATGCCGTAGCTTAGAAACACCTGCTTGCCGGAAAACAGAAATTTGTACGCATGGAGGCTGAATTTGCTCGGCAGCAACTGGTACCCCGCCGTCTGCAGAAGCGATTCATCGGCGAACGAGTTAATGAACACAATCCAGAACGGAATGAAGCAAAACAGCGCAAAAGCACCCAGCACTCCGTACATCAAAACAAGAAACAACCGTTCTCTCACTTCGATCACACCTTAACTGGTTGGGACTGAAGCAAAGGGCCGGTTCGGAGCTGGAGAAACGCAAGTGGTCGCCTTTGTTCCCGAATCGTATCCGCTTAACGAGCTTATACGATCATAACGATTCGGGGACAACAGCGATCGGAAGCCCGAATCCGGCCTCATGCCAACTCGCCCAACCTTCCTTTTAGAATAGTCTTGAATCCGCGTCCACCTTGCGCGCGATCGCATTGAAGATCAGAATCGTGACAAGCCCCATGCAGGACTGGTACACGACAACGGCAGCGGACATGCTGAAATTCCCCAGCTGCCTCAGCGCACGAAACGCATACGTATCGATGACATCTGTCGTCGGAAAGAGTATGCCGTTATCTCCGATGATCGCGTAAATCATGCCGAAATCGCCGTAGAAAATACGGCCTATGCCAAGCAGCGCCAATATCATCACGGTCGGCCGCATCAACGGCAGCGTTATGTAGAGCATCTGCTGCATCCGGCTCGCGCCTTCTATTCGGGCGCTCTCGTAATATTCCGAGGAGATGCCCGTAATGACGGCCAAAAAAATAATGGAATTATAGCCGGCAATCTTCCAGGCGCTAATGACGGTTAAAATATACGGCCATACGCCAGGCGTCAAATACCAGTCCACTCCTTCGTAGCCAAGGGCGGCAAGCGCGCGGTTAATGAGCCCCTCGGATGTGCTGAATAGCGTCAACGTCATCATGCTGACGACAAGCCAAGAAATGAAATACGGTAAAAAAATTAACGATTGCGTGATTCGCTTGAACAGCCTGTTACGGATTTCGTTCAGAAAAATAGCCAGCACGACCGCGCTGCCGAGGCCGGTTACGAGAAACAGTGCATTCAGGAAAACGGTATTCAGCGTCACCCGCAGCCAGTCTTTCCCATTGAAGAAAAACTCGAAGTTCTTAAATCCGACCCATTCGCTCCCCCATATTCCATCGGATAGCCGGTAATCCTGGAAGGCGAGCAGATGCCCGGCCATGGGCATATAAGCAAATACGACCAGAAACGCAATGCCGGGCAGCGCCAGCAAGTACAAATACCGGTTCCGCGACAGCTCGCGCACAAACGACCCGCCGAACCTTCTACGTCGCTCCAAAGAGCGTCCCTCCTTTCTTGTGCGGCTTGCAGGATTTGAACGGAGCCATCGTAGCATTCACGGTTGCTGCTTGCCTAGTTCTCATTGGCCGGATTCGGTTCTCGCGCGGCCGATTCGCGAGCGTTCGGCCGGTTGTTATTGGTCTGGCCGGTTCTCGATCGCCCGCTGGCCTTTCTAATTCGCAGAGTTCCCGGCTATCTGCCGCGTCCGCTCCATCCGCTCGTCCGCCTTGCTGTCGCGGTATTGGCTCGGCGTCATGCC
The DNA here is from genome assembly GCF_000204455.1 of Paenibacillus sp. HGF5. Lineage (NCBI taxonomy): Bacteria > Bacillati > Bacillota > Bacilli > Caryophanales > Paenibacillaceae > Paenibacillus > Paenibacillus sp. HGF5. The sequence continues at coordinate 94,355 of NZ_AEXS01000140.1, forward strand.
GGTCGCTTTTTTAAATGCGGTGAAAAAGTGGCTTTTGGTCTGAAAACCGGACTGCTCTGCAATTTCGGTGATCTGCATGCTGGTCTGCTCCAGCAGCTCTTTAACCTTCCCGAGCCGCTCGTTCAAGATGAAATTCGATAGAGGCATGCCATAATGTTCGTGAAACAGCTGCCGGACGTATTTGGCCGACAAAGCGATATGGTCAGCGATATCGTCTACCGACAGCATCGGGTCATGGGTATGGTAGCGGACGTACTCGATGATTTCCCCAATCAGCTTTTCCTTGCGATTGAATCCCTTTTGGTCGCTAAGCTGCCGGATCATCCGCCCGGTCTCTTCCTTCAGCCATTCGCGAACCTCGGTAAGCGTGGCGAACTGCCTCAAGTGGCGCTCAATCCCTTCAACACTCTGGATAGACATCACTTTGCTGAACGACTTGACGATCGCAAACAGAAGCAGCTTCAGTTGGAATTGGCACTCGGTATATTTCATCGTCTGCAGGCGCGTGAACACCTCATCCAGCATGGCCAGCACCTTCTCCTCTTTGCCGCTTCGAATCGTCTGGATCAAGCTTTCATGCACGGCGGAGTCGATCGGCGCCTGTAAATCGGCATATCGTTCAAAGTCTTGTTCGACGTAGATTTTGTCATCACCGCTGACAAACTTGAATAATGTCAGTTCGTTCATGTCGTCGTATACTTTTCGCAAATCGTCATGTACGCGCCGCGCCTCGCTTTCTGCGATCGTCACGTCCAGCTTTACGTAACGGCTGACTTGACGGCTAAGCTCCTTGAGCTCTTGGGTCAACTCGGGATCAGGGAGGGAACTGGCCGTGCCAACCAGCACGACCAGATGGTCGGTCCCAAAATCGACCACCTCGATCGGCCGTTCTGATGTGCCAAGCAGCTCCTCTGCGATATTGCCGATTGCATACTTGAGCAGCTTGCGAGAGAAGAAATCATACCGCTCGGATATCTCGTAATAGGAATCGATCTTGATAACAGCCAACCGAAGCCACTCATAGTCAAGCAGGCACGATTCGCGGACAATCGCCGCTCTGGCGCCGTCGGTCAGCCTGCCCTGCAGCAGCCATTGCCGCAAATATTCGGTCTTGATCAGCGGATAATGATCGCGAAGCATTACGACGCCCTGCTCGATGACGCCGTAATCGTTCTCCCCCTTCACGCCCAGCTTCCGCTGCAGTTGATCCGCCAGTCGTCGGAAAGGCCCAACAAAACGGCGCGAATTCCAATAGGCGATCAGAAGCAGCGCCACGAGCAGCAGGAGCGAGCAGACGATGATGACGGTTTTGAACGCCCCCGCCTTTTCGCGGAATTGCTTCATTTCAGTAACAGATATAATGGTCCACTCCGGCGATCCCATCCGCGCATAGTTGACGAACGCTTTCCCTTCGGCGCTGTTCATTTCGAAGGCTCCCTGGTTCTGCCCTGTCTGGATGTTATCGATGGTCTCCTCGAGCCGCTCATCCCATTCGCCCAGAATCAATCTTCCTCGATCATCCACGATCGAAAGCAGTGTATCCGCCCTTCCGTCGCCTGAGATCAAATGCTTCTGCAGCTCCTTTTTGTCGAACAGGACGACAAGATACCCGTCGCGGTTTTTCTGCTCAGGAGTCGAAGGAAGCTGAAGAGCCAAATACGAATTATTTCCTATCCTGTGATCAAAATAGCGGAGGAATGTCCCGGGAGTGCGCTCGATCCGCTGCAGCATCGTCTGATCGGCAAATTCCTCGAATGAAAGCAATCCAACCTTGGCGTCGATCACCTCGCGTTTGCGGATACTGAATAAGTAAGCGGTTTCAATATAAGGCTCATGAGATAAATATTTAGATAACACCCCCATCGTGCTGGCATTTTGCAGCAGATTGTCGGCTGAAGCATACATCCAGTTTTGAACGGAATGGTCTTCATACATGGTCAGGCTGTACCATTTCAGCTTGGCCAGGATGTACTCGACCCGCTCCGCCATTTCTTCGATGCGGTCCTGGTTGAACGTCCCCATCTGCGAGTATGCGAAATGAGAAAACCGGTTGGCCAGAAACAACGAGAACGGTATGATGGTCATTGCAAAAAAGATGCCGCTTATCACGAATATGCGCCAGGATGTCGATCTGAACATAGTATCCCCCTGTCCCCCTTCGTCTTCGGGAGTTCTCTTATGACCGATATGTCCTATCATAATGTACCCCTTTTCCATTTGCCTAGTTCTCATTTGTCCGTCAAGTTCTATTTCTCCGGATTCGCGCTGCAGCACCTTCCTTCCTGCCCTCGGAGGCTGTTCTTCATTCCAGTTGTGAGCCACTTCCTGCGGAAAGGTAGATACATAACTCAGCTACGGCGTTCATAGCAAAAAAGCCCCTCACTTTATGAGTGAGGGGGGCGTGAGTTGAATTTACTTTTATATAGAAGAAATAACGCAGTTCGCATCGTTTTAACCGTGACATAAAAATCAAAACCCTTTATGTCCATCCAAGGTTGTGCATTTATTCGTGCTGCTGGCTTTCATTCAACCCAGCTTCTGTCCGCAATTCGGACAGAAGTTCGCGCCTTCGTTCTTCGCGCCGCAGTTCGGGCAGAAATTGGGCTTCTTGTTTCCTTCGGAAGAGGACGAGGATGCCGGGGCGGATGGCTCCTTCGCGGCCGGAGACTGCTGGCTTTGATTCTGATTGTTTTGGCCCTGGTTCTGATTCATATTCTTCATCATTTCATTGGCCATGTTCATCCCCATCATCATGCCTGCCATATCCGAAGCCGCACCGCCGCCTTTCACCTTGCCGGACGCGATCCCGTCCGTCATGCTGACCTGCTGGTACTTTTGCAGATTGCCGATCATTTCATGGGAGGCCGTCTTCGTGATCATGTCCTGAATTTCCTTCGGATAATTGAAGCTCATCACCTGGAAACCGGTAATCGTCATCCCGTTGTCCATCACTTCCATGTCGAGGTCTTCCCGAATCCCCCTGGCGATGTCGGAAGCGTTCGCCTGCAGATTGAACATGTCCTTGCCTTCGCGGCTGATCCACTTCATCAACAATTGATCGAGTACCGAACTGATCCGGATTTTCACGTCCTCCACAAGGTAGCTCTCTTTGATCCCAGCAATCCTGTCGATCAGCGTCACGTAATCGTTCACTTTAAAATTAAATGTCCCGTTGGCACGGATCGGCATGCCGCCCGGCAGCTGCGGCGTCGGGATCAGAACCGGGTTCTGCGTCCCCCATCGGACGGTGAACTCCTTGGTGTTCACGAACAGCACTTCCACGCGCATGCCGCTGTTAAAGCCGAATTTAAATCCTTTTAAGGTAGAAAGAAACGGGATGATATCCGAATCGATGTTATATACGCCTTCATCCTCGAAAATCCCTTCGATTTTGCCGTTATTGATGAAGATCGCATCCTGACCGGAGCGAATGACCAGCTTACTTCCTTTTTTAATCTCCCGGTTGCGCCATTTCCAGAAAATCATGTCATCCCTAAACTCTTCCCATTCCACTACGTTGGAGAATTGATTCTTGAAAAATCCCATTGATGCTTCCATCCCTTCCCATTAAAATTTCCCGCTGCTGCTGCTGTGCGAATGGCCGCCGCCGGTGACGCCGCCTCCGCCTCCGCCGCCCGAGCCGCTGCTCGTGTTGCGCTCTATTTTCCGCTTTGTTACGGTCGTTCTGATATATCGGTCCTGCTGATTCAAGATCCCCGATGTGCTGGCATCCTCATAGGTTCGGCTGTTGACCGTTACCCGCCCGCCGGAGCGGTAAGCCATGATGCCCACGGCGACCACGCCGATGGCAGCGGCAGCTCCCAGCTGAAACCAGAGATTAAATATAATGTTATCCGGGTTCACGTCCGGCTCAAAGCCCATATACCGATGAGCGGTTTTGATGTATTTTTCAAAAGCCTGCTTGTAATTGCCGTTCGATAAATCAGGCGTAATCTTGTTGCGTATTTTGGTCAGTCTCCCGGAATCGAGATACTTCTCAGCCTTATAATAACCTTCCAAATGCACATCGTGGGTATCCATCACTAGGGTTAAAATAACAGTATTACCGTGCGGCTTGTCATACCCAGGTGCGTATTCATCGTAAAAGTTTTCCGTCCAAGTCTCATAGTCATCATTCTCAACACGGTTAACTGTTAGGATCATAAAGTCCGTTTCGCGTTCGGCACCGTACTCATTCGCCATCGCACTCAGCTCTTGGCGTTCTTCCGGACTGAGCAAATTCGCCTCGTCAAAGATCAAAGTCTTATCATCCGCAGCTTTGACGATCCCGGAGGGCGCTATCAAATATACCGTTAGTAAAAATAAGACCGTCCATAACGCATATCGTCTTCTCACAGGAACCCTCCTCCCATTGCCCAGGAGATCAGCTTCAAGGATAGCAAGGAGACGCCCGAAATGCCCGCGAACCACCCGGCCACCTTCGCTTTGCTGATCGGCGGCTTGCCGACCACCTTGCCCGTCTGGCCGTTCATCGCAAACGTATACTCCGATTTGTTGTAATCATAGTGCACCATCCATACCGGAAGAAGAACGTAATCCGCCTGTTTCTTGGTGGTATCGATCCGTTTGTTAGTATAACTCACGGTCGTGTATCCTGAGACCGCCGACGAAATATACGAATCAATGAAGGAGCTGATCTTTTCCTTAGCGCGCGGAAGAAGCTGCTCGTCGTCATGGCTGTATTTTTCCGCTATGTACCCGGCGAGATACGGCGTCTTGAATTCCTTCAGCTGCTGATAGGGAAAAGGCTCCAGCTTATCCATCAGCTCATCGTTCATTTTCTCGGAAGCATCGATCGGCACCTTCACATAATTCAAGCGAATCTTCCGGTAGATGTCGAAATGCTCGGTCTCCGTGTACTGGTAATCTCCTTGCGTGTAAGTTCTCACCTTGGTGCCTTGGCCATGAACCTCAACCCGATTATGCAGCTCATACAGCCAGAAGGGGACGTAGATCCCGGTGATGCCCTTGATCCGATCCGCTGTCATAAATCCGCTTGGCGTCAACAGGCCGTTCCGGCACCATTTCTTGAACGCCTTCATCGCCTCTTCCTTCGTAATCGAAAAAGGGATGACCTTCACCGGTGCCAGCTCGCCGCTCAACCGGTCGCTGAGCACGACGGCCGATCCGCAGAAGCTGCAGGTCGTGGCGCTGGTCTCCGGCTCGGTCACGATCACGGCTCCGCAGCTGTTGCAATGGTACTCCTTTACCTCATCTTCCGCGAACACCTGCTTCTTCAGCGGGTCGGGGATTTCCTCGATGTTGTCTTTTCTTCCGCAGCTGGGGCAAGACAACATTCCCGTATCGCCGTCAAAAACCATGCCGCTGCCGCAGTTCGGACATTTGTATTCAATTACCGGCATTTGCTCACCTCGATAACAATGAAATGGTTACTCCTTCTTGTTCAGCTTTTCTTTGATCGCTTCCAGTTCATCCTTGGCATTAGGAGGTGAAGTCGGGGCAACTCCGTCCTTGCCCATGCTCTTCTCCAATTCCGCGATCAAATCGTCCAGGTCATCTTCCTTCGCTCCTGCGCGCAGCTCAGCCAGGGCCTCCGCTTCATCCAAAGCACGGCTCGCTTTCTCCTCCATGGTATGGAATGCCGCATTGGCACCGCCCAAGGAGGATCGGCCGGAATTCAGCTCCTGCTGGGATTTGGCAGCCGCCATCTTCCCTTTCAGCTCGGCATAGCGATCTTCCAGCTGGCTCATATCCGACACCAGCTTATCCTGCAATTGCTTCATTCTGACGGCGTTTGCGGCAGCCGATTCGTGGGCTGCCTGCAGGTCGCTCAGCTTCTCGGCCTGCGCCGCTTTTCGCTCCAGGAACTTCAGGGCATCGCCTTCATTTCCCGCTTCCACGGCCTTCTCCGCATATCGCTGCAGCTTCTGAATCTCGGCGCTGCACTCATCCAGTGCCCGCTTCGCTCTCCGCTCATCCGAAAGCACGGAAGCGGTCTCCGCTTTCACCTTACCCAGATCGCCGTTCAAGCTCCGCATATAGGTATCGATCGTTTTCTCCGGATCTTCCGTCCGTTCCAATAACGAGTTCACATTCACCCTCATAATATCCTTAAACCTCGATAAGATTCCCATCATGTGCGTCCCCCTCGAAAAGTTTACATTTAACTTATAATACCCTATATACTCCCGATAGGTTTCATTTGCCGAAATTCATTGGCATATATGTAAATTTATGACTAAGTAAGCACAAAAAAATAACCCCCGACCTTATGGATCGGAGGGCATATATATTAGATATCATCCCGGATCTGGATGCGTTTCTTACCAGGGTCGGGCTTTTTTGGTATTTCAAGCTTAAGGACTCCATCCTTGAGGGAAGCGTCGATTTGGTCCTCGGCTATGTTCTGAACGTAAAATCTGCGCACATACTCGCCGTAACGGCGCTCCTTGCGGACGATGTGCTGGTTCGTATCCTCCACGCTCTGATCTTCCTTGCGCACGGCTTTGATCGTTAAGTAAGGGTCAGTGTAGCTGATTTCGATGTCTTCCTTGCGAAAACCGGGCAGCTCCGCCTCAACCAGATAAGCGTGCTCCGTCTCCTTGACGTCCGTCTTAAACGACATCATCGAACCCTTGAACGGCGCAAACACATCATCAGGAAAAGCGTCGTTAAAGGCATCATGAAATGATTTCATCAGTTGTCCGAAGGCATCCTCTCTGCGCTTGCCGAATGGCATCAATTCAAACATCATGAATTCCCCTTTCTTTGACCTTGTTTGACCTTACGCTTTTATTATATGCCCGGAACGTTTAAATGCCAAAACCGATGATGCAGGAATTCGCGCTAAAATAGCTCGTTATCGGCCGTTTTCACAAAAGAATTTGTTCGGATCTTAAAATTTGACCTTTTTTGACCTTCGATGTGATTGGTTTAAAAGTTCCACCGATTACTGGGAGCCTGAAATAAAAAAGAGTGCCCTTAGGGCACCCTCTTCTCTTATATATTCATATGGAAGATCGATACTGATCGAAGAGCTTGAAGCTCTGTCTCTGTATAAGCACAATACTGCTCTGTTTTATTGCTTTTGCATAATTCGATCGATTTCACTTTTCAACAAAAGGTATCGATGCACGCTTCTCATGATCGGAACCTTAGTCAGCTTATTCTGATCGACATAGATCTTCATTTGATCTTTGGACAGACCTAACAAATGACCTGCCTCAGACACGGTTAATACCTCCTTGTTACTTGTAGCATTAAACGTTTTTTTCACCTTTAGATTCCAATCTTCGAATGCCTGCATGAAATCTCAACCTTTCTTGTACGCAACGAACGAGGACAGAATGGTTTTGGGACCGTGAGAACTGCCCTACGACTTCGTGTCCTTGCGCTGATTCTTGCGGTAAAGCTTGATTTGCTGATCCGACGAAACGAGAATCGGCAGGATTTTATTGCTGCTGACCATGGGCGACGCGCACTGTGAACAAACGGGAACTTCCTTGAACGAGAAGTTGTCTCGAATCCAACCGTTACACCCTTCCTTCGTACAAGACCAGATCGTGGTCATCTCTTCCGGCAGATTTTCCAGCGGCTTATTCCAAGAATATGACAATGAAATCCCCCTCAGCTACATTTTTTAACGCTTTCGTGCCTCAACTAGCCAAGCCCACCCTTTATAAGAAAAACGTCTATCGACGTACTCTTAAAGAAGACGGACCGCGTTTAGCGGTAGTTATCCTTGCGATATCAAGCAGCAGATCCTCTGAAATTCATACTTTCTGATATCTTAAAAAAAATCCCCAAACGATACGTTTGGGGATCCTTTCACGAGTCTACAGTTTTACAACGTTCTCGGCTTGCTGTCCGCGGTTGCCTTGGACTACGTTAAATTCAACGCGCTGTCCTTCGTCAAGCGACTTGAAGCCGTCACCAGTGATTGCACTGAAGTGTACGAATACGTCTTCGCCGCCTTCAACCTCGATGAAACCAAAGCCTTTTTCTGCGTTAAACCATTTCACTGTTCCTGTTTGCATAGAAACACCTCCTAAATTTATATGATTTTCTCATTTTTGGTTAAAAAACAAAAAATTCACATATTGCACAAGGTTCCTAATCAAAATAATAACCCTCTGCAATATGTGAATCTCAGGTCAAAATCCCAATAAACTTATTATACCTCAATGGATGTGGAATAGCAAACGACGAATGTTTTCCATTACATTGATGGATAACCTAACAAGAGCCCGCTCTCCGTGAGCGGGCTCTTGCTGCCTTAGAAATAGAAGCATGGAACGTATTTACGACGAAAGCTGCTTCATGCAAATCACCATGAGCTATTACAGGGGCGGTTTGCATAGCTTGGCTATATGATCCCGGTACAACCTAGATCTAAACCCCTTTAAATTCAATCCACTCGATCTGCAAGCCCGGCTTGACGAAATCCAGCTTCATCTCGTAATAACCCGCTTCCAGTTCCACTTTGACAAGCTTCTGCCGAATCCATCTGCCGTCGGTACCATTCGTTTGAATCGTGGTTACCGGCTGATCGTTCAGCGTGACGTTGCAGGCGCTTTGGGCCAGTTCCGATTCCGGCGACATGATGCGCACAATGATCCGGTACTCGCCGGCTTGCTCCACCTTCACATAAGTCGATCCCGCTGCAGCCGGCTTCACTTGCGTGCTCTCCGATAAAGCTTGGGCTGGTACCGACTCGAGGGATGGATCGGCTTTAAATGCACCCACGGCTTCCTCGATCACCTGCTTTCTGGAGAAGACCGGCGTATGCATCAGGAATTGGCAAATGTTCATGGCGCTGCGCTGCAGCTCTCCGCGGGTCAGCGTGCCATTTTCCAAGGATGCCAGCGTATTGTCTTCCCAGGCATTGATTTCCGCTCCGTAGTTCATGACCACCATGTACAAATCGTTTTGGGCACGGACCATCCAGTTCGTATTTTTCCGATCGGCCGGGCCTCCGTTCACCACGTCGTTCATAATGGCCCACCAATCCGTCATGACGATGCCCTGGAATCCCCACTCTCCGCGCAGAATCGTGGTGTTCAGATCATAATTGGAAGCCGCCCAGTGCCCATTGATTGGGTTATACGAGGTCATGATGGAATTCGCCCCACCCTGCTTCACCGCGATTTCAAAGCCTCTCAGATAAATTTCCCGAAGGGCCCGTTCGGATACGACGGCGTCGACTTTGCTCCGATGCTTCTCCTGGTTATTGCAAGCAAAATGCTTCAGCGTGGCGTTGGAGCCGCCCTTCATAATCCCGCGCGTGCATGCCGCAGCAAAGGCGCCGGAGATGAGCGGATCTTCCGAGAAATACTCGAAATTGCGACCGTTCAGCGGGCTGCGCCGAATGTTCAGACCAGGGCCGAGCAACGCATCGATGTTGTAGCTGAGCAGCTCCCGGCCTTCCATCACGTAGAGCTCTTCGACCAGCTCCGTATTCCACGTTGCTGCAAGCAGGGTGCCAATCGCCACCTGCGTTGCCTGCTGCCCGCTGTCCATCCGAATACCGGACGGTCCGTCCGCGGTGCAAGCCACCGGAATTCCGTAGTCGAGCAGGCGGTCGCTCACGCCGCCAAAAGCCGATGCCGTCCCCGCCGTAACCAGCGGACTGCTCATGCCTTCTCCTCTGACGATGACCGCCAGATCCTGATCGCTAAGCTGGGCGATGAAAGCCTCCATGCTGACTTTCCCCTCATGGACGTCCCTTAAGGTATAGCCTCGATTGCCCGTTTGCTCCAAGGTCGGCGGCAGGTTTTGATGAATGCGCTCTTCCATGGCAATCGTGCGCTTCGGCACCTCCGCATAAGTAAGCTCGTACGAGCCGTCCTCCCTACGAACGCCCGGCTTCATTCGCGTGAAGCTCTCCGTTGGCGCCATGGCTTCCCGGAGCTGCTCGACAACCTGCAGCGTTTCTACAACATAACCTTCTTGACCATCCAAGCCGATAGGCTGCACATTTCTCACGCTGGTTCCCGCATACAGACGGTACGTTCCGGCCTCCAATACATAGGCTGAACGGTGGCCCGTCACGCCTGCATCGTCATAGGAGGCCATGGCATGAACCGGGAACTGGAGCGTTAGCTGCTGCGATTCCCCCGGCTGTAGCTCCTGCGTCTTCCCGAAAGCGGCCAAAACTTTGGCAGGCTGGCCCAGCCATCCTTGCGGTGCTTCGTAATAAACTTGCACAACCTCTTTACCTGCATAGGCGGTCCCGATATTGGTCACCTTCACGCCGATCTCAACGGTTGGCGCTCCCTTTCTGACCGCGAGTTTGGCTTCTTGCGGCTCGATTCGGAACTGCGTATAGGACAATCCAAACCCGAATTCATACTGGATGGCTGCGGGTCGAAACGTTTCGAAAAATCGGTAGCCCACATAAATATCCTCTTGATACAGGTTCTTAAGCTCATTGCCATAATTGCGGGTCGATGGATAATCGTCGATGGAATAAGCAATCGTGTCCGTCAGTTTGCCGCTGGGCGTCACCTCGCCCGCCAATACGTCCGCAATGGCGTTGCCGCCCTCCATGCCGCCGTGCCAAGCATAAATGACTGCAGAAATCGGATGCCCATAACCTTCATCGAGCATCCAGCTCATATCGATAATGTTGGATACATTCAGGACTACAACGGTTTGCTCAAAGTGTGCGGTCACCTGCTGCAGCATGGCTTTTTCTTCGGACGTTAACTGGTAGCTGCCCGGCTCATTGGCGTTGTCCTGATCTTCTCCGGCCGTCCGTCCGATGACAACGATCGCCTTGTCGGATGCGCGTCTTGCCGCGGAGACCAGCTCATCGGTCAAAGGCATTTCCTTCTGATGCCACGGCTCAGCCGCCCAGCCGCCTCCGCCATTATCGAAAGGATTCTGCTCGATCCACTGCTCATAAACGGCAGCCAATTCTTCATTGACGGCGATGCCCTTCTGATCCCGAAGACCGCCCAGCAGATTCGTTGTATGGGAAACATGAACGCTGCCTCCCGACCCCGTACCGCTGCGGTAATAATGAACCTGCGTCCTGCCAAAAACGGAAACGGTTTCGTTCGGCTGCAGGGGCAGAGCCTGTCCTTCATTCTTTAACAGTACGGCACCTTCGGCGGCGACTTTTCGGCTGAACTCCGCAAAGCCCTCCAAAGGAGCTCCCACTCTCTGTGTACTCAATATGTTCCCTCCCGTTTGTTTTCTCCAAATCACCAAGCCATATGAAGAAAGATAGTAAATGCCTGACGGATTCCAACATTAGGTATTAGGCATCTATGTACTATCATAGTAACAAATTCTGAATCGGAAAACAGTGCGATGTTCGCAGGATGCGATGAAGTTGGCTATAATAATGTAAACATCTATATTCCGCCAACACGGGATATGCGATTGGATGATTTTGAATGAAGGCAGGATCAGTTATGCGTATACGTGTCCATATAATCGCTCCTTATGAAGCGATGGTTCCTATCATACAAGAGTGCATTCCCCTGTTTCCTCAGTTAGACATACAATACGCCGTCGGCGACTTGCAAAAAGGGGCCGAGCTGGCAGCTTC
>NZ_AEXS01000139.1:0-59669 GCF_000204455.1 Paenibacillus sp. HGF5
AGCTGCGGTACAGCTGCGGAACGATGTAGAGCAAATTCGTATTGGTATTGATAATATCGTAGCCGAGCTCCACGGCCTGCTGAGCGCTTCCGTACGGCTCATACCAGATGTCCATCGTCGCATTGTTGCTGACCGGCGTCGTGCCGTCGTATGCGGACAGACTGCCCCATAGACGGGCGCGTTTGCCTTTGCTGTTAATGTGGTTAAGGAGCATATCAGCGTACCTGCGGAACGCCTCCTTGTCGTCGCCGAAATATTCATCCGTGCCGACGTGCACGTCCGGGCCGACGAAGGTCGGATTGCTGCCGTCGAGATACTCGTCAAAGAGTGCTTTAATGAAGTCGAGCGTCTCTGGACGATTGATATCCAGCTGATTGTTGCTGCCCAACCGGGAATCGTAGGCAATGAACGCGCCGGAGTGGCCCGGCGTATCAATCTCCGGCACGACGTTTACGCCGTATTCCATCCCAAGCAGCTGCAAGTCTCTGAATTGCTGCTTCGTATAATAGCCGTCCTTGCTCGTCACTCCCGGAAATTTCTCGCTCTCCAGACGGAAGTAACCGACATCGCCGACATCATCGTTCAGGTGAATCTGGAACCGGTTCATCTTATAGTAGGACATCAGCTTGACATAGTCCTGCAAAAACTCGATCGTATAAAACTTGCGGCCGACATCGAGCATAAAGCCCCGATCTGGGTATTTCGGATAATCGCGCGATTGCCCTTTAGGCATCGCCTTATGATCGGCAACGTGGCCGAGCAGCTGCAAGATCGTTCTCGTGCCGAACATGACTCCCGTCTGCTCGGACGCAGCAACAGAAGCATACTCGCCGATATTCAGCTCATATCCCTCTTTCCCCAACCCCGCTTGCGCGGCATCCAGCATCAAATAGATATCTCCCTCTTGAGGAGAACCAACCTCAACTGTCAGTGACAACTTCGTTAAATCCAACAAGTCCTGCTGCAAAATGTCAGCCGTCCCCCGCAGAGCCGCTTCATCATCTGCGCGAATGACGATTTTGGATTTGTCCGACAAGCGGAACTCGCCGGTTGCGCCCAGCCACTCACGCAAAGAAGGAATGACGCGCGGCTCCGGGTTCCGATCGCTCGTCTGCTCGTAGAGACCGGGTACGGTGACTAGCGCATTATCCGTTAAGAGATATGTCGGATCGCTATCGCTCTGGATTTGGAGCAGCAGCTGAACCTGAGTATCGACAAGCGGCGCATGAATATTGCCCTGCACGTCGATCACCGGCAAGCTGTCCGTGTTCACCAGCGTCAGCGTATAACCTTCCGGTACAGCGGGCAGATTCAGCAGGGTGTCCCCTTCGGAAACGACGATGCTGTTTTTCACCGCGTCCATGATTGGCTGCAGTTGCGGTCTGCCTTTGTATACCTCGAATTCCCAGAAGGAGTATCCGTAATAAACGCCCTCAATAGGACGTCGCGTTTCCCCTTGAAACTTGACGTATTGCGCCACTGTCGGCTCGAAATCGATCGTATCTTCACCCGGCCCGGACGCGACGAGCACGCGGTTGTCCGCGAATACGCTCCGCCAGGATACCGCATCGTCGGATACAAGAATTTGATATTGCTCCGCCGGAGTCTGCCAGTTGATGATTACTCTTCCGATTTCTACAGGCTCGCCCAGATCAACGTAAAACCACTGATCGTCCGTTCTTTCCGAAGACCAGCGGCTTGCATGTTCGGTGCCCCCATCGACCGCTTTCTCAGGTCCGAAAAAATCCACTTCGTTCGACGACGAATAAGCCGTCTTCCCTAGAGCCATATTCCCTGTTGCGGCATTGGACCTCTCCGAAAGGGTGGTCACCATAATGAAAGCGGTAACAAATATAACAAAAAAAATAACCCTCTGCCGTAAACCCACGAATATCCCTCCCTTTGTCATTTGCACGAATTACCACAAGCAACCCGCATGACCTTCCATGCTATTTGCTGCGGCAACTTCATTATAAGTAGAGGGCAATGAAGCATCGATATACATGTGTTTACATTCTATATACAAATGTGGACATTTGGCCTTCTACGGTGAATCAAGGCTAAGCATGCCAGTATTTCGATCATAACTGGTGCGCTTCCACTAAACTCGGACATTAGTACTATTCGAGTCTCGTTAAATAGAAGTGGCTTTTCTTCATGTTATGGAATATCGAATCCTTCTATAGATTCCATCAGTTTGAAATATTCCTTTATATAATTCGGGTTTAAGGCACATAAAGAAACGCATTCGAGCAGCTTGTTCGATTCTAATTCTGAATCGTCAACGACGATTCAATAATTCGCCTTCAAGCTTCTGACCGCCTTTCATCGGAGTATTCGGAACAGAACAAATTGAACCGCCCTGCCTTCGACAGAGGACAGGGCGGTTGCTTTGCTTTAAGGAAACATAATGGTCTGCGGAGCATGCTCGCTTTCGAAAAAGTCGCAACGCAGCCAAAAAAATATCTTAGTGTGGCCAATTGTGTGGCCACGACTAAAAAATCTATTTTTCAAGAAGTGAGGACACAAGCCAAAAATGTTACGTACGCAAAACCGAAACGTACAGAGAGAAACAAAAATAAAAAAACCTTTTACGTAAGGATTTATCGGCATTTTGGTGGAGCTTAGGGGGATCGAACCCCTGACCTCATCGCTGCCAGCGATAGAACTGCTTTCCGATGAGATCCGATTAAAACTGCTGAAGCCTTTTCCTGTCTAGGTTTTCACAATTATCTTAAAGGTCTTATTTAATGTATCTTTCACATTTCACAAGCGATTCTTCGATCAATTCAGATTGGAGAGTAATCCTGCCCGTTGCCTTAATGAAATTGCGTGGAAATATAGTTAGACGCTTATCTAATCGGCAATCGGTACAAGTTCTTGTCTTCGAATAGGGACAAAAACTTGTACCAATAAATCAAAAAAGCCGCTAAATTAGCGACTCTCAATGGGGCTTTGTTCTTGTCCTCCGACATATGGTAAACCTTTTTCCCATATGCCCCGCCGAGTGATTTGCACTAACGGTACCCTATTCCGAACCACTCCCGCTGCAGCCTCCGGGCTGCAGCAAGGGACGTAATTGCAATGCGTTACGGGAAGCGTCTAGGTGCAGGGTCTGACGCGCTATGCGTACTAGCGAGCGATTCTAGTCGGGATTACTATAAATTTTACTGGGTTTTTGATCGATACTGCGTCTTGGATTTGCTCTTGTTCAGCTTACTCACGTGGAATAGCTCCTATCTTGTATAACCATATTAAATAGTGTCAACGGAATCTCCGAAAAAAAGACTGAATATCAGGGATTAGAAGATCCGGTGCATCCATTGCGGCAAAGTGGGTTCCGCGCTCAAATTCTGACCATTGCACAATATTCGTGTTGTCACGTTCAGCAAAGCGTCTTATAGATTTGAAATCATCTCCGAACACGGCCACTGCTGTCGGTGTCGTATTCGGTCCCTGCGGCTCCTGACTTTGGCTGTGCGCGTTCTCATAATACAAGCGAGAAGATGATTCCGCCGTATTGGTCAACCAATACAAGGTGACGTTCGTCAGAAATGCATCCCTGTCGATAAAATCCACATGGTCACCAAAGCCACAAAATAAATCGGCAATCCAAGCAAGCTGACCTGACGGCGAGTCTGTTAGCCCATAGGAGAGTGTTTGCGGGCGTGTGGATTGAATCGAATTAAAGCCTGCCCGTTCATGGAAATTGGCAAGGAATTGAAGTTTTCGCTGATCTTCTTCCGTTAAGTCAGCCATCTCTGCCGGATCTCCGGAAGGGAACGAAAACAGCTGCAGTACATGAATGCCACGAAGACCCTCCGGCTTCAGAATGCCGAGTTCTCTGGATACAAGTGCACCGCAATCGCTGCCGTGGGTACCGTATTCCTTATATCCCAAACGCTTCATTAAGACATCCCATGCTTTTGAAATACGAGCGATATCCCATCCCGATTCAAGAATTGGCCCTGAAAACCCAAATCCAGGAACGGAAGGAATGACTAGGTGAAACGCTTGAGCCGGATCGCCACCGTGATTGCGCGGATCGCTGAGCGGACCGATGATTTCCAAGAACTCGACAATCGAGCTAGGCCATGCATGGGTAAGCAGTAGTGGAAATGCGTCTGGTTCTGGCGAACGAACATGTAAAAAATGAATGTTGGCACCATCGATGTTCGTAGTGAATTGAGGATACTCATTCAGGCGAGCTTCGAATTTACGCCAATCGTATTCTTTCTCCCAATAGAGTGCTAAGTCTTTCACATAATCCAGCGATACCCCATATTTCCAGCCCGCTTCACCTACCTTTTCCGGCCAACGAGTCCGAGATAAACGATACCGAAGGTCCTCAAGATCGTCTTGCGCTACGGAGATACGGAACGGCTGAATTTCTGTGCTTTCCTCGGAAATAATAGGTCTTGTATTTGTCATGTGAACTTCCTCCTTTAAATGTTTGTTTTGCTGATATACTTATAATAATCCATGAACTCTGACTACATTATGTCAGGGTTCATGGGTTAATAACCCTTTTACAAAGCGAATTCAATTCAATTACATCTGCTCTCCTCATGCTAACGCGTTAAACTATGGGCATTAAATCATATACACCACATATTGGAAATATCCTGCCCGTTGGTTGAGAAAAAGCAGCCGACCCAAAAGCCGGCTGCCTCTTTATGTCTTCAATGAGCTATCGTTACCCGTTATTTGTTCATTCCAGTAGTTCTTCAACCTCTCATATTAAAAAAGAAGCCACGGAATAAGCGGACTTTGTAAAGCAACGAACCCGAGTATATCTAGTCTGAAAAACTAACATCACAGATTAGGTCGCTAATTCTTATTCGAATAAAGCAATAAAGCCGCCTCTCGGCGGCTTTTTGTTCACGAGCTCTATTGTTTTTCACATGATTCGTTTTTTATCCACTGCCTCTTTCAGATCTCGGGTCAATTTTTCAGGTTCGTCATATCCCTAGAAATGCAGGAAGAACAGCCCGCGGGGTTCGACCAAAACATAAGTGTCCATTTTCTTACTTTCCACAAGGAATGATACTCCGGTCGGTTTGCCTAGGATTCTCATCTATTCAACCAAACCTAACTCTTCATATTCTTTACTAGAAACAACACCATTTGGAATAAGGTGATGATCCCTCTGATATTTCTTAAGTGACTCGGTTGTATTGAAGCGGAACTTCCCGTCGCATTCCCCATTGTAATATCCTGCACTTTTTAGTCGGGATTGAATAAGCTGCACATCTCCACCAACATCCCCTTCAGCTAAATCCCTCGGGTTTTGATTGTCTTCTCCAAGTACATGACCGTATATCGTTACTTTGGTCCCAATCGGAATTAATTCGTACAGTTCAATGACATCCTTGTTATGCATTCGGATACAACCATGGCTAAGGTGTTGACCAATTGAATAGGGCTTATTCGTACCGTGAATTCCAAAATTGCCCCACGGTACATTTAATCCTATCCAACGTGGACCAAATGAGGGTCCCCAATTGGTTCCTTTATATTTAACTCTAAAATCTCCAACTGGAGTCGGTGTTGAAGGATTACCGACTGCTACAGAGTAGGTCTTAATTATTTGTCCATGTTCTCGTACAAGTAATTTGTGACGCTCAGGGTAAATAGCAATCTCAAGATTGCTTTGGTCATGTATAATCGGCAAGACAGGAGTAGTTGAATGAAATACTCCTAGCATTGTCAACATGATTAGAATAAATTTTGGATTAGTTGGTATCATGTATTTTCACCATGTTAAGTTAATTTCATATTGATCAAACATTTTTATTATTTAATCAATAACGCGATTATATACAGTTCATTTTTGTTGATTTCCTCCTTCCTATTCCTAAAGTTAAATTATTACATTTTAATGAATCCTGAGTATTCTTGAGATCCTGATTTCTCGATGACATTTCAGGGGTACTGTGGCAATTCATTCAGCTAGCCACATCGATAGTTATCCGGGAGCTCTGATCTTATAGGTGCAAGCATGTAGGGCATTATGTCGGTTCAATTAAAAGTTAGGTAGTTTCGGATTATTCTGCTACTGATTTTTCCAGAGTGAAAAAACGGCGGAACCCCTCACCCCGTTCAAGCAGTTCCTCGAGACTGCCCATTTCAACTATGTGTCCTTCTTCCATGTATATGATCTGATCATATAAGCTTAGTAAGTCTGGATTCATGTTATGGGTGATCGTGATCAATGTTAGGTCCGGGACATCCAGCAGCCTCTTTTCGATTTCATAAGCAGTCTGCATATCCACAGCCGAGGTGCCCTCGTCAAGAATTAGAATCGGCATGTTTCGAATCAGCGCCCGCGCAACAGCTATTCTTTGGCGTTGGCCTCCGGAAAAGTTGGAGCCGTTTTCTCCGACGGCAGACGACAACCCGTTCGGCAGTTGCGCAATCAATTTGTCAATCCCGCTCATTTGAACGGCAGACTGGATCTCTTTCTCTGAAAAAGCCTCATATAAGCAAATATTCCCCCGTATGTCTGTATCAAACATGTACACCTGCTGATGGATGGTCGATGTCAATTTCTGTAAGCGGTTCTTATCCAGCTGTTTGAGCTCGATACCGTCATATGTAATCGTTCCATGGTAGCCCGCATAGCAGCCTGATAGCAGCTTGACCAGCGTGGACTTGCCACAGCCGCTTGGTCCGACGAGCGCATATTTTTTACCCTTAAGCACGATCAGATCAATATTTGAAAGCACGCTCCTCCCCTCCTTATAGGCAAAGCCTAACCCGGCAGCCTGCAGTTTGTCGTGGAATCTGGGTTCGATCTCCCCTTTGAAAGAGGCTTCCTCATAATCAGCCAGAGCATCGATTCGCTTCACTACCGGCTTGACACCCTGAATTCTTGGCATATTCTGCATGATCATCATGACAGGGCCAACAAACCCGTTACTTAGTTGAACAAGAGCGACAAGACTTCCTGCTGACAGTTTGCCTGTAAGGATCAAGAAGGCGGCGATGAAGACGACGGCAAATTGGGTTAAGCTGCCGAGAATTTCGGACACGCCTTCATTAAGGGCAAGCGTGCGGTCAGCCGAAAATTTGGTGTTGGCGGCAGTTTCGTTCTCTTGCGCAAATTTCTTTTCCACATGGTTGCCCATGGAGTAAGACTTAATGACCTCGTAGCCGGAAAGCATATCTTTAAGCCTTGAAGTGAATACAGACATTTGTGAGGAAACGGCTATTTGTCTCTTTTGCAGGGCCTTACCGAAAAGGGAAGGAACCGTGAACATCAATATCATGCAGCCGACCAGAATCCCAGTAACCAGCGGACTGAGAAAAAGCATGATGAGGAGGGATGCGACAAAAATGATGATGTTCTGCAGCGTGATCAAAAGAGGCTGGACATAGTTTTCTTCGATTAGCTTGATATCGTTGGACAGGGCGGACAGATAGTCAGACGTATTGGTATTCGAGAATTCTTCAAAATTTCTTCTTAGAATCCCCCGAAATACTCTTTCCCGTAGAGTTACCGTCCAGCCCCGAATCAATGCCTTGCTGCAGATGGAATACAAATACCCAAAAAGGCCCAGCAAAGGTACATAAATGATGGAGAAGATCAAAGTTTGTTGAAAAAGCCCCATGTCGCCTTTTACAGCGGCATCAATGATTCTCTGCAGTAATATAGCGACAAACACGCTTCCTGACGAGACAATGAGGCTAAAGCACACGGTAAGCGTGATCAGTCCCTTATTCTTTAATAAAGCTTCTCTCATAGCTACTCCCCCAATAGTTAGATAACTTTCTAATTTGTAATACAAGGATATAACATACATAAAATATTTGTCAAATGCATTAGATAAATATCTAATTACAAAACAAAAAAATCTCCCTCTTCTATGAGGGAGATGTCTAAAGACAGCACAACGGGTCAGAGCAGAAACTGCTCTAAATCACCAAGGAAACTCTTAATTTTTTCTTGGTCAAGGTGGTAATACACTTTTCCGTTCTTCTTTTCGATCGCGACCAATCCACAAGCGAGCAGTACATTCATGTGGTGGGACATAGTAGCAGCCGTCAACCCCAGATGTTCGGCGATTTCGAGATTGTATTTCGGACTGGTTTTGAGGGAAGCCAGAATTTGTAATTTACTCTTGTCCCCCATCGCCTTTAGTCTGAGAAGAAGCAAGTCCTCGGAGCCGTCATTCTTTGTATTCTGAATCGGCAGTGCATCGACCAAAAGGCCGTAATAACAATAATCCCTGTACAAGATCTGACTCAACGGCATGATCAAGGTTGGATATACACAGGCTTTTTGGTATTCGAATACCTCAACAAATTTAAAAAAGTGGCCCCCCTCTTGCTTTTGCACAGTCTGTCGATGCTTTTGTATAAGTTTGTCCAGCGGTTTCTGAATCTCCAGCCGCGCCCGTTCAAATGCCGCTAGGTGACGATTCACAATAGCCGTCAGCGTCTGAATCCGCTCGAGGGGATCGTTTACCAGGATCATTAGCTTCCATTTCATTTTTTCATCGAAAGGAGTTTTGTCCAAGAAGGAAATGATCTCATCTAGTGTTTGTATGTTTTCAAGCCGGAGATTCTCAGGTAAAGCCGCATGGACTTCCTCATCTCTGGCAATCAGCTCTAGCATCTCGAGTCGGACTGCCTCTTCACGCATCATATTGGGTGCGGTCATCCAATTTGGATTCTCGCATACGACGCGAACGAGCATATGGAAAAATTGGTCGTCATCATCACCAAAGAAAAACTCAGCTTGTTCATCCCATTCCCTATGTTTTAAAAAGGCTCGAATGAATTGGTCAAACGATTTCAAATGCTTATTATAAAATATTTCTCCATCCACACCGAATTTATTGAGTTCACTAATGCTTGCTTCTTTGACCTTATCGGCATGTCTACTATGATACAGAAGACCTAGCGTTTCAAAAACCGGATCTAGTTCGAATTGAAAATTAAGATTCATGGCACCTCCAGGTACATTTAAGATTCGGCCAATATCTAATATATTATATATGCATGGAATTCGGTATTCAAGTTTCCCTGCAGGTCAAATAACCTGTGGGGATTTATTGTTGTTTAGATTAAGTCAGGGAAACGAAATGGACTCACTAGATGAGGAGCAACAGCTCTATCCACCATTCACCTCTTTTGCAAGCTTCAGTACCGATCGTTAGCTCAACAAAGGGAGCCGATATCGTTTACGGCAGCCTTCTTGTCTTCTTGAACTAACGTTTCCCGTTGGTTGAATTGTCTCACTTACTTCAATGCATCTAGATGAGAGATATCGTTAAGGAAATGTACAATACGTTGCGTCGCAGTTATTTCAATAAGATGAATTGCAGTATCACCACTTTTAAACCAAAACTCCTTTTCAACAGGCATCTTAAAAAATGAACGAAGTAGACAATTTATCACACCTCCGTGTGCTACGATAGCAATCCTTTCATATTTTGAGGATGTTATTATTTTTGAAAAAATGCTTTCTATCCTCATTCGAAATTCGATTGCTGATTCCCCATTTTCGACTCGTTCATGCAGTTCTTTGGGGGGGGGAAATTTTTTTGCTTCTTCAAAGGATAAGCCTGCCAATATCCCATTATTATGTTCCATTAAGTCATCTTCAAATTGGATGTCACACCCAATCGTTTCAGCAAGTGTAGATGCAGTTTCTTTTGCCCTTTTTAAGGTGCTTCCCCAAATGAAATCGGGAGGAAATTGTGTTTTTACTTTATCAGCCATCAATCTTACTTGTTTCCGACCTAATTCAGTTAGTGAAAAATCGGCTCGACCTTCATGAACTCTCAATATATCAGCTTCAGATTCACCATGACGAATCAAAATAATTTGCATATGTAATACGCTCCCTTCAATAAATTAAATTACAAACCCAAACTACTCGCTATTTTAACAAATAGTGGATACTAGGATAGAGAGAAAATATTACGCTATCCTGCCTATATGTTGAAAAAAGACAGCTGACTAATTAGCCAGCTGTCTGTATGAATTACCTTTCAATGTCCTTTTGAAGCTCTCGACACAATTTTATTCCGATTATGACTTTAAGCAGACTTATGCTTGGTTAAGTCACCCATGATTGTGAAATAAACTATAAGTCTGCCTAAATGCACTTTATGCTTCTAAATACTCATGGCAAGTTTATGCTTCCTTTAAGCTTGTGCGGTTTCAAGGTTCATCTCCTCGGACTTAACCGATTGTTCTGCCATGAGCGGCTCTGTCCCGGAAAGCCCGGTGACTCAACAAGCCTACCAAGAGCGCTAGCATGGTCAGGCCGGCCGCGAACAGGTAGAGGTTCACAATCCCGATGTATTCGGCAAGCGAAGCCATGCCTAGCAGCGAAATGCAAAATACTAGATGCATAAGTGAAGCTTGGGCAGATAACACCTTGGGCAGCAAAAGTTTGGCTACGCTGTGCTGAATTAAGGTGCGCCGGTTAATAACGGAGAGCTCCGCGAAAGGCCCCATCAACATAACGAAAATAAGCGCAACGTAGGGCTCTGTATTGAGCGCGTAAAGTGCGGTCAGAACCCCATAACCGGCCATGCCGATCATCATCACCGCTAGATAGCGGTTACCTATGGCCCGTGCTAGTGCCAGTACCAGCAACCCACCACCTATGGTCCCTGCAAAATAAGCGGCATTAATAAATCCCCACCATTCTTCGCCTTGTCCAAGTGCAACTTGAACGAAAGCAAGGGTAAAGGCGCCTACCCAAATCGAAGCGCCAAGCATGTCGATGATGTCCATAAAGGTAAGCACCCGCAGGCGAGGCGTTTTCCATATCATTTTCCAGCCTTCGGTTAGAGTATGCCATCTGGATGTGCCAAGTGCCAATATTTTGTCAGTGGGCGCATCCAATTCCTTGTCTCCAAGTTCCAATTCCGTAGGTTCTTTGACGCCCAGCGTAAATACCGCGGCAAAACCATAAATAACAGCCGTCAGCAACAACGTAGGGCTAGCTCCCATAAATGCAACGACGATGCCACTTAATCCCCAGCCTGCGAATTGCACAATCTGATCGCTGACGCTAATCAGTCCGTTGGCTTTAAGCAGACCTTGCTCACGCATTACTAGACGTGGTATAAGTGCATTTCGGGCCGGGTTTGTCCATCCGTCGAGAAAGGACATCACAAATACGAGTGAAAATACCAAAACAAGCGATGAAGCCTCTCCGCTAAGCTGTAAATAAACGGCTAGGCAAACGAACAGCAGGAATTGCCCCACTTGCGACAATAAAAGAAGATTGGACAACTTGAAACGATTGATCAGCAGAGGCGCAATCAGGCTACTCAGCATTTGAGCCCCACTGCGCATCAGCGGCATCAGTGCCGCAGATACGAGAGAGTCGGTCCGATCAAGGACCAGCACCGTAAGCGCCATAATGTAAAGCACATCAGCTGCATTCGCCGCGGTTTGGGTCGTCCACAGGAAATAAAAAGGACGGGTCAAATCTGATGACTTCATGAAAGGTTTTTCTCCATTTTTTAACAAGTTACCTTATTAAACTAATAATAAGAGTTATTCAAAAAAATATTTCAATAAAAATAAGATTACGGTAATTAAATAGGTTTTACAACAAGAAACAGGAAAAAACAAAATATAAGTAAGCAGCAGCAAGTTCTCGAACGGTTTACACAAAATATTTCATATAGATTCGTAACTCATGTAGAACAAAAGGATGCCATAATTCCGGCATCCTCTTTCTGCTATCTATTTAAACCGTCCTGCCCTTTAGCTTGATGAAATTGCATGGAAAAATAATTAGATTCTTGTCTAATCGGCAATCGGTACAAGTTCTTGTCCTCGACTCTGGACAAGAACTTGTACCGATAAAACTGAAAAGCCGCTATTTTTAGCGACTTTCAATGTGACTATGTTTTTGTCCCCCGACATGTCAGTATTATTTATATTTGTCGGATGGTTACCCTTTTCGGCTATTCGCTTTACACAGAAAAAAACAGTCAGACCTAATATGTAAGGTCTGACTGTTGCAATTATTCACCTGTCAATTCATCATTCATTCTTTGTATTTCAAATAGATATCAATAGCGGCCTATCCAACATCAATTTCGGCCAAATGTTAAAGAATATGCTTGGTCAACTGATATAATTTTAGTGCGTCCTTCTTGCTAAGCGTTGGGAGATCGAGATCAACGGGCTTGGTTCGGTCCCAGGCGATGAGGGGCTGGGATGGAGGATTATCCATCAGCTTAATGATCGGTTGAATACTCCTCTCCACCGGCTGTGCGAAGAGCTTGCCCATAACGCGCAATATTCCCTTGAAAGGCTGGGCCAAATGATTCGTACCGCTATGGGTATATCCGGGATGGTTAAGTATGAAACGTGTCTTCCCGGTCTTGTGGTTCTCAGCATACGCAACCCCCAGCAGATCATTCGCCCGTCCTCCCTGCAGAGTCGCCTTCAGCAGACCATACCCCTGTTGAAGTGTAAGGTCATCGTAGTGAACGGCTCCCTTCGTCATTCCAGTGCCTCCGATGCTTACAATGACCGGATTG
Organism: Paenibacillus sp. HGF5; assembly: GCF_000204455.1. NCBI lineage: Bacteria > Bacillati > Bacillota > Bacilli > Caryophanales > Paenibacillaceae > Paenibacillus > Paenibacillus sp. HGF5. The sequence goes on from NZ_AEXS01000139.1 coordinate 12,525, forward strand.
ATCCCCCTCTCCAACAATTCCGTTAAACCATAACTCAGAATAAATCGGCTGACATAATAGAGCGCAAAAGTGCTTTCAAAACCATCCGGAGTCAATTTCCGTTTAGGAAATTGTTGCATCGCTGTAAGCACCAGTCCGTCAAGCGATGCATGGTGTTGTTGAACCTCTTGAATGACCCGGCGGTTCTCAGACAATGACAATAGATCAGCTTGAATAAAGGATGCCCGTTCTGCGGCGCCAAGTCGTGCAGCCTCGTCTAGAAATTCCTTACCCCGGAGACGGTTGCTTCCTGTCACCGTCACTCTGCTGCCCTGGCGTAAATAGTAAATGGCGAGCCCTTTGCCCATCCCGGAAGTACCTCCTGCTACGAATAAGTCCTTCACCTTCCCACTCTCCCACATATGAATTAAGCTATTAATGTTGACTAGACAACAGTTGTCAATTACCATATTAATAGTAATCTCCAATGCGAATCAATCAGCAAAAGAGCAGATCTGTTGTGTAGACAACAATAGATCCAAATTGTATTCTTCCCGGCTACAGGTCGCGAGACAAGGAGATGGTGAGGGATGGGTATAGTGAACCCGAATGATCCTCGCGCAAAGCGAACGAGGAAATATATTCAGAAAGCATTTACGGATTTGCTTGTAGAAATGGACTTCGAAGACCTCTCGATTCAGGATATTATGGATCGTGCTGAACTGAACCGAGCCACCTTTTATAACCATTATCAAGATAAATATGAATTGCTTGAGTTAACCATGACCAGCGCATTTACGGAGATTCTATCAACACGGATTCCTCCCGGTACGCAAATGCAGGGCACAGAGCTGTTGCGCAATCTGATGCTGGCAGTCTGTGAGTGGCAGATTGAAACGACGAAGCAGCTGAATGCACGGCGAACCCTTTCGCAGGCGATGGAGGACAATGCCAAGCAACAACTTTACAATGTCATCATCTCTTGCATGGCGCATGTCAAAGATCTACCGGCGGAAGAGCAGCGTAGAATGGAATGGGTAGCTACGATGATCAGTTGGTCAATTTATGGGGTGGTTGTGAAGTGGAGTCAACGGCAGGAAGAGCCGGTGGAACAATTCATCGAGCATGTGCTGCCCTTCCTGATGTCGAACTTGCGTACGCTTAATCTGCAAGACTCACAAGAGTAGTCGAGGTAGTCCAAAAGGATATTTAAGTCTATCCACACCCCCTATTTTTTGCCGGCGCGTATGGTATTGTTCTCCGTGACTAATCTTCAACTAAACTGCTTGCATGGAAACATAGTTAGATACTTATCTAATCGGTAATCGGTACAGTAACTTGCCCTTTTCCCTCTTAGATTTTCTGTGACCGATAAAACAAAAAAGCCGCTATAAAAGCGACTTTCAATGGGACCACGTTCTTGTCCCTCGACAGATGTCTAATGACCTTATCACCTTTCAGCCATTACGGTGGTGATCGTTGTGGAGCACCGTGTGTGACAGGTCCTCCCTCCCGTCATCTTTAGCGTCAGCATTTGAGCAACTAAGAGATATAGAAACAGCGGCATTGTAGGACACAAATATCCTAGAATGCCTCTGTATGATTCATACTATAAACACTCCCCCGCCAGTATAACAATGCATCATCTCAGCAGTTCCCGAAGGAGTTAATGTACAATGAGGACTGGGCAACTTGATAACTGCGAAACCTTGTGGCTGACACTTCCAAGCATCATTCCTCTTACGCCCCTTAGCCCACGGCTTCCGATAATAATAAGTTGCTGCTCGGTTTCCCTTGCATAATTCAATATTTCATACCCAGGATCTCCCTTAAGATGAACAGTTTTCGGGTTAATCCCCGCAGACTTTAATTTAGATTTGGCTTGGTGCAACTGCTCCAAACTCGCTTTTTCCATTTCGTTCAGTAGGTCTTCCAAAAAATTCTCTGGTACATATGTCATTCCGTTCGACACATAATCCTGGCTGACATTTACCAAGGTAATTTGAGTTTGTTTATTATGGGCTATTTCAACGGTTGCATCAAGGAGTTTGTTCGTTATTTCACCTTTATCAATGGCCACCATAATTTTGTCAAACATAGTGATCATCCTTTCCGTGGCAGCTGGTAACTATTTCGGCTACCTACAAAACGATTACTTGCTGCTCCTATACCTACTAAAAAGAGTAAGACCGAAGCCCCTAGCAGAATGAAAAGCGGCAGGTTCCAACTATTTGTCGCATCATGCAGATATCCTATAAGGGCTGGACCGATTGCGGCAAGAAGATATCCGATCGATTGGGCCATGCCAGACAGTTCCGCTGCTTGATGCGCATTTTCAGTACGTAACCCGAAAAACATCATGGACAAACTAAAGGCGAAGCCTCCACCAATTCCGAGTAAGATGATCCACAACAGAATGATATGGGAGCTCCCGTAAAGAAGTCCGAGCGTTCCCGACAGAAGCAAAATGGTTGTAATGACCACTAACAAACGTTGGTTAGACATGCGCCCAGCAATTACGGGGACAATAAAGGTAAATGGAAGCATGGCTAACTGCATGATCGAGAGGTACCATCCTGATTGGTTGGAGTCAATTCCTTGCTGCTTTAAAATTTCAGGCAACCAAGCGATCAACACATAGAAAACCATGGACTGTATACCCATAAACAAGGTTACCTGCCAGGCAAGCGGAGATCGCCAAACATTCACATCGTAGCTGACCATCCTTTGACTCGTCGTGGCTGTTTGTTTTGTTTGATTTCTTAATTGGGGTATCCAACAGAGGATCGAAACAAAGCTTAGAATCCCCCATATTCCCAATGCTCCCTGCCATTTTAGACCTGCGTTCACGGCTAGCGGTACACTGATTCCCGATGCGATTGCTCCACATAAATTCATTGAAATGGAGTAAACACCCGTCATGGAGCCAATTTTATTTGGGAAATCCCTTTTGATTATACTTGGCAATAATACATTGCATACGGCAATTGCGAATCCAAGAACAGCTGTCCCAATAAACAGATTAAGTGCGCCAGATAATGAACGTATGACTATACCAGCAGTCAGAAAGATTAGAGCAATCAAAATGATACGCTCAACCCCATATCTTCGTCCTAATTTTGGTACTAGAGACGATAATAAAGCAAAGGCGAGCAAGGGTACCGTTGTGATCAGGCCTGCTAATGTATTTGAAATATGAACGTCATCCCTTATAAGACTCACTAAAGGACCGACTGAGGTTAAGGGAGTACGTAAATTAGCTGCAATAACAATAATGCCGAGAATGATTAGTCCTATTGAGGATTGCACGAATTTTTTATTATGTTTTTTCGGCATTCTTCTTTTCTCCTTCCTGAAATCATACTAATTATTTGTTTCTATATGAGAATAACATCCGCGCGAACAACAAAAGTATATTATAATATATTAAAATAAACAATAAATATTTTTTAATATACTAAAATACATCTAAACAATAAAAATACAACTCTGAATTCCCGTTAAGGGATTCGGAGTTGTATTTAATAAGTGGATTTTTCGACTTTTAGAAACCATATTTTAAGGATATATGGAGCACTGTTTCGCTATTCGTATGATTGGTATAAGAGTGAGGACAGTCCGCACGAAAACTGATCGTATCATATTGATTCAATGTGTAAGTCTCTCCATTGACTTGTATCTCAATGGAACCAGCCATTACTGTCGCAATTTCAGTTGTATTCTCATGATGACCTTCTGGGTAATACGAGCTATTTGGCTGTAAGTATGCCCGACACATTTCAATATCGTTGCTTTTAAAGATTGGTTCAATGATCCAATTTTTTTCATCATTAGAAAACCGTAATCCTTCGCCTGCTCGATACAAGCTAACAGGGTTCTCTGATTTGAACAAAGCCAATAGCGGTAAAGATATGCCTTTTGAAATTTTCCATATAATTGCCAAAGTTGGATTTGTCTCGCCACGTTCGATATTTCCCAGAGTAAGTTTGCTTACGCCCGTCAATTCCGATAAGTCGTCTAAGGTCATGTTTTTTTCTTTTCTGTACTTTTTCAATGCACCGCCGATTTGTAATACAATTTGTTTTGATTCATCGATTTCATCCATTTGATATTCACCTCAACAAAAAACTATATAGCTAGTATATTGTTTATCTAGATTCTTTTCCATACGATACCACGTGTAAGCCCAGCGGATTTCCATACTTCCCTAACGCACCTAAATTGTTCACAAGTTCAATATTTAATAAAATCCCGATAAAAGTTGAGGGTTAGTTTTGTCGGAATTCCTGTAGCCTAATTAGGATAGTCACGGCTGCCTCCACTTTCTTTAAAACGCCGGCGACAGTCGAGATCTGTATCGTCCCACGCTATCGGGTATAAAAAACAGAGCCATCCCTCCAAATAGGACTTCGCTCTGTTTTTATATTGGATCCGCCAACATTTTCTGAACATTATCGGTCATCAGTTTTGAAATGCCAACACGTCCTTAGCGTTTATTTACGTTAAATTGTGGCTCCACCAGTCTTTTATCGTTAAGCAAAATCGCAATCAGTTTGATAGTTGATTTTCGTTTTGAACGGTGCGTTTTCCATAAGCGCAAAGAAAGACGCGTACGCCTTCGGAGATGATACGTTTGGTTTGTTCCTCCTCCAAATTTCCTGCTTTTATCGGTTGATCAAATACCAATAAAAACGTTAAGGCAGCGAAGTGCTTTGTAGCCATTACAGGGTCTGGTACATCGAGCAGTCCGTTTTGTCCAAACTCGGTAAACCTCCTGATAATCCCCTCTTCCGTTGCGTTATCCAGCTTTTCTAAAAACGAGGCTGGCAGGTTGGCGGCTTCCATTGTAACCAGGCGAATCAGAGCGCTGTAATCGGACGAACCGTTCGCAGAAGCTACGAATTGTTCGCAGAATAAGACGAGCGCCTGCTCCAGATCCTCGAATTCCCAGAGGTAGTCTGATATCCCTTGCTTGATCATGTCCAGAACCGCCCGACTGGTTTCTTCCACAACAGCAAGCAGCAAGTTCTGTTTGTCGCCATAATAATCATAAACGGTCCTTTTGGAAACCCCCGCTTTAGCTGCGACCGCATCGACGCTGGAGCGATCAAACCCATCTGATAGAAACAGTTCTCGTGCCGCTGCAATAATTTTAGCTCGTTTGTCTGAAGAGCCTTTGCGGTATTTTTTTGTTTTCCGTATTATCCATGCTTACGTTTCCCCCCTACAGGTATACTATCAAAAATGAGTTCCACTTTACAAACTACACTGCACGGTGTAGTATAATCAATGCAACGTATCAAAATCAATGATCAAGGAGGATTTTATCCATGAAAACCGTGCAGTCTTTTGTTGATGTTCTCATTGTCGGGGCCGGACCAACAGGGCTTACACTTGCCTGCGACCTTGCCCGTCGAAACGTCGACCATCGTATTATTGAACGAAGCGCCTTATATAACGTAGCGTCTCGCGCCAAAGCAATCCAGCCCCGCTCGCTAGAGGTCGTCGATGATTTGGAGGCCGTTCGTTACATTATTGACACAGGTGTCGTGGATTTGCCTGTTCGTTATTATACCGCAGATGGCAGGAGTGTGGATAAGCCGGCGATTACCGTTGCAGCCAGCGCTGAACTCGAGACACCCTATCGTGATCCGGTCTGGATTGCTCAATTTGATGTGGAAAAAGCATTGCGCGACCGCTATGCGGTGCTTGGCGGCCAAATCGAGTTAGGCTTAGAAGCTGTATGGCTTGTTCAGGATTTGGATGGTGTAACGGTAACCGTGAATACACCGCAAGGAGAAGAGCAAATTCGCGCTCGTTATGTAGTCGGCGCTGACGGGGGCAAAAGCAATATCCGCAGGTTTATCCATTTGCCGCTGGTTGGAGAAACACACGATCAGGAGCGATGGTATCTTGGGGATGTACGATTGGAAGGGGAAGGCCTGGATCGTGACCGTATCCATATCTGGACCTCTCCGGAGGGGATGGTCGGGGTGACGCCGATACCAAGATCCGACATTTGGCAGCTGCAGGCTACCATTCCGGCAGACATCGAAGAACCAGAGCAGCCGACGCTAGAGGTGTATCAAGCCATGTTTGACCGTCGCGCAGGAGCCGGACGTGTTCGGCTTACGGATGCCTCCTGGCTGTCCATCTATCGGATCAACGTCCGCATGGTTGAATGTTACCGCAACGGCCGGGTTTTCCTTGCCGGCGATGCCGCTCATGTTCATTCGCCGGCCGGCGGTCAAGGCATGAATACGGGGATGCAGGACGCATACAACCTCGGATGGAAGCTGGAAGCCGTCGTTCGCGGAGCTGACACCGCCTTGCTCGACACGTACGATGAGGAGCGCCGCCCCGTAGCTCAAGCCGTGCTCGAGGACAGCACGAAAAAAATGGGAGGGGTCGTAGAGACGGCCACTGAACGCGGAGCGTTATCCCAATCCTTGAGCACCATATCCGACGATCTGACGAGCGGACTTCTCATTTCCTATCGGTCAAGTTCTCTTACCCACCCGTCTGTTCAACTGAATGTTACCCGTTCATTGCCCGGGGATCGTGCTCCTAATGCCGAGGGTCTGCAAGGTTCAGGGTTTGCAGGAAATGTATTTGACCTGTTGCGCGGCCCACACTGGACGCTTTTGGCTTTTGTAAACCGCACAGATCATCTTTCTTTGGAGAACTTCACCTACGACGAACTCCATGTGCATTGCATCCTGCCATCGCATGTGGAGGGAGCGGAAGGCATAATCGACGCAGCAGGGAATGCCTATCGAATTTACGATGTGGCAAGCGAAGAACTCGTATTGATTCGTCCCGACGGTTACATCGCACTGCGTACCTCCATTGATGATACCGTATCGATCTTGAATTACTTGAATTTCATTTATCGCGAAAACTGATTTGGAAAAACCGTCGGCGTTCTTTTACAACATCTCAGGTGACCGCTGGCACTATTAATGAACTGAGTTAAATTGATGATACGGGAAGGACTGTTTTTTATGGAAGAAATTATTCGAACCGTTAACCTGACAAAGCAATACGGAAATAAAGTCATTGTAGATCGCGTTTCGATTTCCGTTAAAAAGGTGAAATCTATGGATTCCTGGGGTTGAATGGCGCAGGAAAAACGACAACCATTCGAGCTCTTCTTGGAATGAGTAAGCCTTCTTCCGGAGAAGTGTATTTGTTTGGTCAGCGCTGGGAGAATGGGAATCCCAATTTGTCGAGACGAGTAGGTTATATGGTGGAAGTTCCTTATGCCTACCCTAACTTTACGGTTAGGGAAAACTTGAGTTTGATGGCCAGGTTGCGAGGATTACCGGTTCCGAGGGCAGTTAACGAAATTATGGAGCAATTGAATCTGACCCAATATGCGGATAGTAAGGCAAGAGATTTGTCACTTGGTAACGCGCAGAAACTTGGATTGGCCAAAGCGTTAATTCATAAGCCGGACGTTCTGATTCTTGATGAGCCAACCAATGCGCTTGATCCAGCCGGAATTGTCGAGATAAGGGTAATGCTGAAAGCTCTAGCTTCTCAACAAGGGGTTACCGTGTTTATCTCGAGCCATATCCTTGAGGAAATGTCCAAAATGGCTTCTCGAATCGGCATTATTCACAAAGGCGTATTGCTTGAAGAACTGACAACAAAAGACTTTGAAACCATTCGCCGAAAGCAGTTGATGATCGGGGCGAAGGATACTCGGAAGGCTCAAGCTATTCTTTCAGACTCCGGGTATGCGGTACATTCGACTTCGAATAACTGCCTTGCACTACCGGATGATCATGCCGTGAAGCATCCCGAACATATTGCGAAATTGCTTGCTCATCACGAAGTGCCGCTCACCATGCTTAACGTTGAAGAAGAGAATTTGGAACATTATTTTCTCAAAGTAATCGGAGCCCAGGAGGGAAAACGAAAATGAGACCATTGTTGACAGCCTGTAGCGTTGAAATTTACAAATTGCGTCGATCCTTTGTTTTATGGGGCACGCTTCTGTTTATATTGTTTGTCATTACGTTGTTCTTGGGGCAGCCCGATTGGCCTTCTTTTTTTGAACGGACTGCGTTTTTGTATGCATCCGTGTTTGGGCTGCTGGGGTTTGGATTGGTGACAAGCTGGACATTTGGCCGTGAGTATTCTGAGCGGACGCTCAAAGATTTGCTCGTTTTGCCCATATCGCGCGGTAAAATAGCGATTGCCAAATATGTCGCAATTATTTTCTGGTGTTTTGTAATGATGTTGATTAGCTTTGCTTATGCCTTAGTACTTGGTTTTGCTATTGGACTTCCTGGCTTTTCGTTTGCGATTGTACAACATTATTTATTCCTAATACTTATCATTGGCTCTCTCCACCTATTATTAAGTGCCCCTCTTGCCCTATTGGCCTGTATATCGCGCGGTTATCTTGTGCCGATCGGCTTTGCTTTTACAACTTTGATGTTGGCATTGGTATTCGGGTCTACTACCATTGGCACGTATCTGCCCTGGTCTGTACCTGCTTTGCATTTGGAGGAAAACGGCGTCGCATCATTTCCCTTGGCAGGAATCAGTTATTTTCTGGTATTTATAATTGGCCTGGCAGGCTTCATTGGGACGGTTAAATGCTTGCAAAACAGGGAGCAACGATGATTTACTAGAAAATACTTCTGCATAGAAATACATTTGGAAGAAAATGATGCACGCTCAATGTGCCTTCTAACTCTTAGAATCGCTTCATATTTTCACCGAACTAAGCCTGGGTGTAAACGGGGCGCATCCGTTCAAAATTAGAATTAATCATCCGAAACGTATACGGCTAGACTCTAAATCTAAGTTTACACTTTTTCAGTTTTAAGGAATAAATAACGACAACCGGTCATGTTTAAAAACTTAACGTATATTTTCGTTAAAATGTTGGCGGTCCCCCAATAAAAGTTTTCTGGACCGCTGCAGCTCCTTCCGCGCTGACATAGGGTCGGCAGTAGATCCGCCCAAGAAATGATCGTCGTATCGCGGTCAAGATGGCCGGAGCTCAGGAATGGCAGATGCTTGGCTACGAAAGAGCGTTCACCACTCTAATATATGCCCAGCTGCGAGGTGAGCAGCGCAGAGAAATATATCGCCGGTATTACACTAGAAGTTGATTTCCCGTATCCATTGCACATAAGCCGGATTCCTTAGCGTACGGAATTTCCGGCTTGTTTGAGGATATTTTCGCTTAGCGTACGTTTTCCGCGTTTTGTTGGCGAGACCCAAGTTGTGATTGTACAATTAACAGCATTTCTTTTGTGTCATAATCATCGTTCCCCTTCCTTTCACCGTTGTTCTTTTGATACCTATCGTATTTTTAGCGACTTTATATGGGACTATGTTCTTGTCCCCCGACAACATTGTTTACATCTCCCTGCTCTTAACAAAAGTATAGCTATACTAAGTTTTCATATCGCAACTATTTGTGCAGAATTAAGTTTCCTTGGAGAATTCATGTCGTCCGAATATGTGACGGATGACATTAGGCCTTCAGTAACTATTCCCACCCCCTAAGACATGTGACCTCCATAATATCCACCTCAAAATAGAAATCAATATTTCGCATACATGAAATTTGTTGTAATTATGTAAATGAACGATGAATTGGAAATGATATGAATGTGTAATGTTTGGAAACTACTTCTTGATTGGTTCTGTTATTTCTCTTCTTAGCAAGGCGATTTCATGTTTATAGGGAGGGTTCTTGTATTTAATTGGTCCGATAGATGGGGTTTCAAGAAGTTTGGGCAATTCAGATAGCTGAGGATGATGGACAATATAGTCCAAAGAACGCAAACCTATAAATCCATGACCGATATTCTCATGCCTATCCTTACGAGATCCGCGCTCATTCTTGGAATCATTAATGTGGAGTACTTTTAATCGTTCTAACCCAATTATGCGATCAAACTGATCAAGAACGCCATCAAAGTCATTGATAATATCGTACCCAGCGTCATGAATGTGGCAAGTGTCAAGACAAATTGAGAGACTCTCATTATATGTTACTCCGTCTATAATACGTGCCAGCTCCTCAAAGCGATAGCCACATTCCGTTCCTTTTCCAGCCATCGTCTCTAACGAGACTTGAACCTTATCATCTCGTGTTAGAACTTCATTAAGACCTTCAATTATCTTATTAAGTCCTTTCTCTAACCCCACACCAACATGCGATCCGGGATGCATAACAATCTGTTTGGAACCTAATGCTCTTGTTCGTTCTATTTCATCGTGCATAAAGGCTATGCTGTGGCTGAATACCTGGTTATTTACTGAATTGGCCAGATTGACCAAAAAGGGGGCATGAACAATGATATTGCTGATTCCATGCATTTTCATATGTAAATGACCCTCTGAAATATTGTAATCAGAGATTGGTTTTCTTTTCGTATTTTGTGGAGCACCGGTGTAGACTAAGAATGTATTTGCACCATAGGAAGCAGCTTCTTTACTGGCTTTAAGAAGCATCTCCTTTCCTCCCATGGATACATGACTACCGATAAGCATCTTTATCCCCCCCCTCCGTGAATATGATTAGTTTTTACTGGTAGAAGGAATTTATTTATCTGATTTTTGACCATTGGTATTTTGAATGGCGAAATTCGTCTCGAGGATGCCGTGGTATTTTATTCAACTATCGTTCCTCATCAAAGGTAATTTACCTACCATGCCGATGTTTGTAACCCTATCGGTCTCTTTCTATATGATTTAACTATGTAGACGGATGACAAGAACTTGATAACATTCCCCCTTCTTGACTTTCATAGGATTCTGTAGATACAACAAAATTCAAACCATAAAAAAAGCCGCGTAAAACGCGGACTTAAATGGATATGTATGATCTTTCCTCTAACAAAAATACTATGCAAGTGGCAATAAACTTTCCTATCTATTATTGAGCCCGCTATCGTCCTTAGTCGTGCGATTGTAGACGACGGTTTCTTTGGTGCCGTCCGCGTATTCCAGGTCAACTTCGTCGATACGTATTGAATCCAAAGCACCTTGATACGTGAAGAGCTCAAACACACCGAGTTCTAACCCCGGTATGACCGGACCGACATATTGAAGATTGAATGAGTTCTTTCCGGAGTGCTCATCATACGAAGGGTCTCCTACGGGATTAAATGTGCTGACCTTCACGGTATAGTAGTTGATCGTTTTGCCGGTCAAATTATCGACGAGCCACGTCAGCGTGATACCGTCCGCTGAATTGACACTGTATCTGAACTCTCTTGGGTCACTGAAACGATTTTCCGCTGTCACTCGGGTAGCTTCGGGTTCGTCGTTGGCCGTTTCGTTACCTCCTTGATTCTGAGCCGTGGAAATCGTTGCGCCTTTTTCGCCATTTCCGTTGGAAGGCTCGTTTTCGGCATCCACTGTTTGCCCAGCTTTAACTATAGTTGGTTCACTCCGACTATAACCCAAGTCTTCCGAGAAATACACACCGCAGCTGAACGCGATGATAATAGATATTAGAAAAGATAAAAAGATATTCAATTTTTTAGCCATGCTGATGTCCTCGCCTTTTCCGTTATTTGTTTTATAATAACAGATCTAGGTCCAATAGGACAGACAGAAAGTAGTAATATAGAACTATGATTATACAGTAAGACCTAACTCGCAACTCCTTGTCCCTACTTCTTACATGCATTCTTTATTATGAATTCCTGCGAATCGTGAATCTTCCTCTTCCATATCTCCATTATTAGAATCTGATGTTATCAAAATCCATATCGAGATCCTTTCACGATAAACTGCCCGTTACATCTATAAGAAAAGAGGAGCCACATCGCAGCAAGCTCCTCTGCTATCGTATCCCGTTTGTTTAAGGCGGCAATTGGTAGCTAACGTGCCCATCGCCATGCGACTACCGTCCTCTTCTTCGAACAAGAGAAGCATACCAAGGTTTATCAGCATGAAAACTAATCACTTTGTATCCGTCAAAATTAGCTTTTAAAGTAAACTGAACTATATCCGAGTATTATTTGTTCGTAACTTGTTCCTCTAGTATGAACTTTTCTTGAGGATAAGAGTTCGATTTCCTCAAAGGTAAGCTATGCTTTCTATCGATGAGAATGTATCAATTCCTGCTGTCTGCTTAATATATGATTGAGGCAAACTTAGAAATTTAAAGCGATTTCGCACGCTTGTTGTATCGCCTTTACTTTAGTCTCGGGTTCCTGATCGGTTTTTGCAGCCATTCCCTCAACAAAAATCCCCTCAAAACTAGGAATCCCCACGAAATCCATAATGACTTTCAGGTGGCGATGACCCATTTCTAGATCTGCATCATCTGAGCCTGGTGACAAGAAGCTACCGCTAGCTTGGATATGGACGGCTTTTTTATCACTCAACAAGCCGATTCGGCCAGTATCTGGTAAATATTCGAAGGTCTTGCCTGCTATACAAATGGAGTCAATGTATGACTTCATAACGGGTGGATACGAATAATTCCAAACTGGAGTAACAAATACATATTTATCTGCAGCAACAAATTGATCAGCCAATTCATTGATTCGGCTCAGCTTCGTTTTCTCTGCTTCCGTCAATTTTTCAAATGTAGTGCCCGCCTTCAGTTTGTCCCATCCGTTAAAAACATCAGTATCAAGTTGTTGTATATCCATTTTATATAGATCAAGATGAATTACCTCATCATTCAAATTGGCAGATCGATAAGCCTGTACAAACTCATTACCTACTAACATGCTGTATGATTTTTCATGATCGTGTGGATTTGCCGTAATATACAAAACTGTTGCCATGATGACAATACCCTCCTTCAATATTTGCCCTCGGAAACTGTTACGATCTGCCTTGTAGAGACGTTTAGTCTATTCCAGAGATTGGCCGTAGCAATCCCGGCGATCAGCGTGGCCAATGCCTGCACATCGAAGTGTCGGGCTGCCTCGTTAAAGATCTCATCCGACACTGGGTCCACTCGGTCATTGAGTCGGGTAACAGCTTCACTGAGCGCAAGTGTAGAACGCTCGGAGTCATTGAAGTATTGCGTCTCACGCCATGCCGACACGGCCAAAAGTCGCTCTGCAGATTCACCTGTCGCCAATGCATTACGCGAATGAAGTTCGACGCATACACTATCCCCATTAATTTGGCTTGCCCGAAGATATGCGAGAAAAAGCGTGCGCTTGGGAATACCTGTTTGCTCTGCGGATTCAAATAGGGCTTTGCCAAGGGCTTGTAAGGCTTGAGTCGCATCGGGTACGATCGTGGCAGGACTATCTATTCTTGATTTCAAATGAAACACTCCTTTAATTAAGAGTAGAACCGGTTTTGGCTCTCCAATATGCTGACGGATCTGACCTGGGGATGTGTGACAATATTTCTTGAGAAACGTAAAAATCAGTTGAATGCGACGTCTTGTCACATTGTTCAGCTTTCATTCGTCAGTACTTATAGTGGTTTATTATTTTTGTACGAGGGAGTTTGAAGGATGAGCGAACAGGATTGGTTGGCAAATACATTCGAAACGCATCGGAAGAACCTTCAGGTTGTTGCTTATCGAATGCTTGGATCATTAAGCGAGGCGGAAGACGCGGTACAGGAGTCTTGGTTGCGTCTTAGTCGTGTGGATGCAAGAGGCATTGAGAACTTAGGGGGATGGTTGACCACCGTTGTTTCGCGTGTATGTCTCGATATGTTACGATTGCGTAAATCTAGGCGCGAAGAATCGATCGAAGCTCATTTGCCCGATTCTTTCAACAGCCAAGAGAATATAAGCGACCCTGAACAAGAGGCCATATTAGCTGATTCTATCGGTGTTGCACTATTAGTCGTGCTCGATAATTTGAAACCTGCGGAACGCATTACGTTCGTGCTGCACGATGTTTTCGCCATGCCTTTTAATGAAATTGCTCCTATTGTAGGAAAATCGGAAGCCGCGACAAGGCAGCTTGCGAGCAGGGCTCGTCACCGGGTTCGAGGGGTGAAAGCATCGGAAGTCGACATTGCTCATCAACGCAAAGTTGTTCAAGCTTTTCTTGCTGCTGCGCATGCAGGCGATTTCGATACGCTAATAGCTGCGCTTGATCCGGACGTTATACTTCGTGACGATCGTCAAACTGAATCTTCAAGAGTAACGCGAGGAGCGATCGCTTTAGCCAAACAAGTATCGGGACGTGCACAGAAAGCAGCCCAACTAGCCTTGGTGAATGGAACCGTAGGAATCATTGCGGCCCCTCAAGGAAAATTGCTCTATGTACTCAAATTTACGATAAGTCACGGGAAGATTGCCGAGGTCGACCTGATCTCCGATCCAAAACGCGTACGCCAGCTTGATCTGGCGGTGTTGAGTAATTGAGCCTTAAACTCAACGTCTTTGACGGTGTTAAAGACATAATCACCCGGATAAAATATAACAGTTATTAAAACCATAACACGCTCAAGCGGCACCCAAAGGGTGCCATTTTCTTTTTAATGTCCGTTTGTATCGTCTTTTACATAATTACGTACGGATATTTTGTCTCGTAAAGACCTTACCTTGGAACTGGACTGCATCTTTTATCCTTTATTCAGTGAAATTTGACAGGTGATGGTAGTTCGTCTATGGGGAATAATCTAATTTCATCAACTTCCTTACCATCTGGAATCGGTTCACCTGACACACCATAAAGGTGACTCGGGACAAGAACTTATACCGATAAAACAAAAAAGCCGCTAAATTAGCGACTTTCTATGGGAGTATGATCTTGTCCCCCGACAGGGCTAGTCGGAAGACTAGAACTTGATAACATTCTCCACCCATACAATACTTGAGAGATCCCGAATGGTAACAATTAACCCCCGTCTGGCATTTTTATGTTGAACGTCTTCTTTTGTCCGTGGAAACAATGAAGCTTTAGGCGGAGTTTCAATATTTCGACAGCGTTTATACGTTCAGGAGTCAAAACGATCGAGTTCCCAAAAAAACTTAGGCACCTCTAATGCGATTCCGTCTATACCCGCTTAGGATTCCCCGAATCGCTTAGCGGCTCGTGTCCGGGCCCGAGCGATCTCGACCTCTCGATTGCGGGGTTCGGCTTGAGTCACCAGAGAATCCAGCAGCTGCCGTGCAACGACGGTAAACTCTTGCACCGCTTGAAATGAACGCACTTTGTTGTATCCAGTATTATATAGTTTGTTCATTCCAGTAGTTCTTCAACCTCTCATATTGCTGCTTCTTTCGTTTACATGGATAATGAACTAAGTCAGATTCTCTCTATCCATTGAGCTGGGCATGATTGGGTTAGATATCACTACTGAAGATCGGGTTCCAGGCTCATATTAGGGATCTGTCTCAAATGATCGCTTACCTTGTCCACCTTCCAAGCTCCATTAGCATAAATAATGTGCGCTTCCCGATCAAAAACATAATGCAGCTCGCCCGTTAATATATTTCCTGGAATATAGGATTGAATAAGGATCGCGCTAGTATTGCTTGCATAGTTTACCGTTGCCGTATTCATATCAAAATTCATTTCTTTAAAGTGAAGCCCTTCCTGCTCTATGATTTGCTGAATTAGACGATCCGTAAAAAAAGGTTTGAAGTAAGTGCGAACCTGTTTCACTTTCGATAGATCAGATGCCTCGTTCAATTTCTCCGATAACCGCGCAATACGAGAATCACTTAGTCGTTGGTTGGTAGGTACTTGATACTTCGGCTTCATCAACTTAACGACGACTTGCTTGCCATCGAGGATAACGGTGGCTTCTTTGGTTTTCTGATCCCACTTCACATCTGCTCCCATGGTTTGGCTTACGAACCTTAAAGGTACATAAGTTGTGTTTTGGATGAGCTCAACCGGAGCATCAAAATCAACGCGGTCCTGGTTTACTAAGGCCCTTTTGAATTGAACCGCAAGTGTGATTACGGTCTCGCCTTTGGTCAATTGAGCTGTTTTTTGAAATTGGTTCCATTTCACATCGATACCCAAGTTCTGAGATACTGCCCGTATAGGGATCAGCACTCGATTATTCTTTAGAATACCATGCTCGATTATTTCATTGCCTGATGCTTGTGTTGGAATGACGTTCGCAAGAAAAAAGATCATGACCGTCGATATGCTAATCAATAACTTTTTCAAATGCTCTCCCCCTCAAATCAGCCCTAATTTGTTCCAGTCCTATTCATTTAGACGTCCTATTCCATGAAAAAGTTGCCCAAAATGAACGGAATACCTATTTCCGCCTCTCCCTTGCGAGAGATAGAAATTCCGCCTTGTGTTATCGCGATGCCAAGTTCACGCAAAGCTTCTTCCGGAGAATGGGTAGCTCTGCTGCCTGCCGTCTCCCCGCATACCGCCGATAGAAGCAGATGGCTTCCCGGCTCAAGGTCTGCCAGCAGAGTCGGCAGGACTGCTCAGGGATATAGTACATTTGTATTGGCATTCGGATATACCAGCTCTACCCTTTCCTACCCTTTCAATCCATAAATACCGCTTCGGCCAAGCGCATGGTTGACCGACAATCCCAGACTGCCTGTTTTCTTGATGTGTTGATCTTGTCTTGTTTCCATGGAATAACCACCAAGTTTCTTCATTGCGTCTTTCTTCCCTGCGCCGTTCGCACCAATAAAACCCATAATGTAGCTTTTCTCCAATTGAAACGATACATTTTTAAGTTGAAAATTGGGGTAACTCTTATATACGTTTCAAATGTCTAATGCAAGCAATTCATACATCCCCCTCCCCGAAAAATTGTGTGTATCGTGCATTCACAATTAATCCGTAGGAAGTGAATTTGTCAATACCTACCAATAAAATAGGCGTTCATAACGATCTCACGCCTTACGAGCAGAGCGCGAGTAAAACACGTCCCCATGCATATGCTGAATTCTGCCCCAGTGGGCGGGATTCATCGTGTCTGGAGAGCGGTTCTCCAGAATGGCCTGATACAGTGCTGTCTTCTCTTCCAAATGGGCAACGTGCTGTTTGGCTTCTTCGAGCTTAGCGAGCGCTGCTTCTTTATGCTCCATCATGAGTCTATAGCGTTGTGGAATGGTAGAATCCCCATCGAGACATAAATCGATATACATTTTTATGACATCGATCGGCATCCCGGATTGCTTGAGGCATTTGATGCCATGCAGCCAGTTGATCGATTCTTCGTCGAATAATCGAATATTATTCTCATTGCGCTGTACGCTTGGCACCAGACCTTTATCCGTATAAAAGCGCACGGCGTGCTCAGTGAGCCCCGTGATCTGAGCGGCTTCTTTGACCGTATACATGTGGAATCCCCCTTGGATAAAAAGAATAAGAGCCTCTTGCCTTCGTGTAACACGAAGGTACTATGCTTATTGTAACGCAACTGTGTCGTAATCGGAATTCCCGCTCCAGTCCCCGATGTTGGGGATACGCGCCGGTTGCTGTTATACATTTGAACAATTGGAGGAATCGCAATGCAAACTGTAACTTTGAACAACGGTGTGAAAATGCCGATCCTAGGCTTCGGTGTCTACCAGATTCCCGATGCTGATGAGTGCGAAAACGCGGTGTACGAAGCGCTGTCGGTCGGTTACCGCTTGATCGACACCGCCGCCGGTTACCTTAACGAGGAAGCGGTCGGACGCGCAATCAAGCGCAGCGGCGTACCGCGTGAGGAGCTGTTCATTACGACCAAGATTTGGGTTCAGGATGCCGGCTACGAGAGTGCCAAGCTTGCATTTGCAAAATCCCTGAAGAAGCTGCAGATTGACTATCTCGATTTGTACCTGATTCACCAGCCGTTCGGCGATTACTACGGCACATGGCGCGCGATGGAAGAACTGTACCGTGACGGCAAAATCAAGGCCATCGGGGTTAGCAACTTCATGCCCGATCGTCTGATGGACCTCATTGTGCATAACGAAATTGTGCCCGCCGTCAACCAGATTGAAACGCACCCATTCTACCAGCAGACAGAGAGCGCTGCTTTCGTAAAGGAGCAGGGCGTGCAACATCAGTCGTGGGCGCCGTTCGCTGAAGGACGAAACAATATGTTCGGCAACGAAGTGCTGACCTCGATCGCGGAAAAACACAACAAATCCGTCGCCCAAATCGTATTGCGATGGCTTGTTCAACGAGAAGTGGTTGTCATTCCAAAGTCAGTACGAAAAGAGCGGATCGTCGAAAATTTCAACATTTTTGATTTTGAGTTGGGCGCGGTCGATATGGAACACATTTCCACTCTCGATACTCAAGAGAGCCTATTCTTATCGTACCGCGATCCGGGAGTCGCCAAGATGATGGGCAACTGGAGAGTCGAACTGTAAATCTTGGTCCGGCTTCTCCATTAAGTAAGGACAGGACCGGAGCTCCTGTCCTTTAAACTCATTCGCTTGCTTATCCTAATTGCTCGCTTAACGTACGTAAATGAGAGGTCGGTAAAAGCCGCATTCTGATATCACTTATGATGCAACAAAAAGCATCAGATCAAATGACTTTTTCATGAGGAAATTAACTCCCTCTAAATCTTTCTCTCCACTCTGAATTCCTTGCCTGTTCCCTTGTGCGTTTCAGGTCAAAAATTTTGCCCTACTTATGGTAAGGTTCAACGTGCTTGATCTTCAATTACCCTGCCCGTTAGTGTAAAACAACTTCATTTCCTTAACATTAAAGAATGACCTAGAAACCAGCTATATAGTTCCGGATTATTGTATGTTTCTGTCCAGGAGTCATGATTCGACTCAGGATAAATGGTGAAAGAGACATTTCCACCGTTTTCGCGAAGTGCGTCTACCATTTTTTTTGATTCCGCAATGGGCACTATATCATCCTTCGCGCCATGGAATGCCCAGGTGGGTGTTCCTATTAGTTCATGTACCCGGTTGGGGTTACCTCCACCACATATTGGAGCGATTGCTGCGAACCTTCCTGGATATTCTGCTGCTAAGTGCCACGTCCCATAACCACCCATGCTTAGCCCCGTCAAGTATATCCGATCTGGATCTACGTTATAGTTTGCAATGATCTCATCTACTAATGCCATCAATCCGTCTTGTTCAGCATTCCAAAAAGAATCCTCCGGGCATTGAGGAGAAATCGTAATGAATGGAAAAGAAGGATCGCGTTCTGCTATCATAGGAATTCCATGTGCTTTTACCAACTCCAGATCATCTCCACGTTCACCTGCCCCGTGAAGAAATAAGATTAAAGGCCACTTAATTGAGGATTCTTTTCATGATGATCTGGTAAATGTAAGAGGTATTTCATCCGTACTCTTTTTGTTATTTCTTTTTCAAATTTATTTACGGTTTGACTCATCGTATCTCCCTCACTTTACTAATATCTCCCATAGGGGGTAAAAATAGAATTCCCCATATTTCCCGAAATTCCTTCAGTTGCATTAAACCACCCGTTAGCAATATCGTTTACGAAATACGTATAACCGCAATCATCAAAATCGAACAAATAAATGTCTCCGTTATGCAGATAAAAATTACTTTGATGAAAATCAGTATGAGTCAAACCGTATGTATCTTTGGACTTGGGCAGAGAAGTAAGTTTTGTTAATCTTTCTTTTAGAATTGAAATCATTACATCATCAGGTCGCAGGTATTTCTCCGCCTTAAATTGAACTTCTTGGTCCCAGGCTTGGCAATTTCTTCAACCATATTACCCCAGGTCGATGGAACAGCATTCGAAACTGCCAGTCCTTTATTCGACAAATAATTTAAAAATTCAATTTCACCCCGTATATTATTGCTTGATCTTCTAATTGTATGTGAGATTTTTAATATGAAAAATGTGTTGTTTTTCTGGTATTCATAAACAAAGCTTTCATAACCGCCCAATGAACGAACAGTGTCTTTATTAATGTCATATCGCTTTATTGCTTCGGTAAGGATCTCTTCTGTGAATTGCTCTTCAATTTCTTGTATCATTTTCTATACCTTCTTTCATTCAACACATTTTCGCTTCTTTCTCACCCTTCCCTCTGTAACCGTTCTACCCGTCTACTTTGATACTAGCGTCTTCGCTAAAATGAAAAAGCACGCAAATCTTCCTCTAATTGATTACCTTTATATTCCATATGAACATTGACAAGAACTTGTACCGATAATACAAAAAAGCCGCTAAATTAGCGACTTTCTATGGGATCTTTTCTCCGAACTTACGAACTCCTTTAATTTTAGACCTCACAGGTTTCAGACAACCCTAGCTTTTTGTCCTTTTACCTATTTAGACACTTACTGATATAATTGACCCAACTCTCTGAAGGATCAACAATCCTTTATCAATACTCTCAATGAAGTACTTCTTATCATCTAAAACAACAACATCGCTTTGATTCAATTTGACTTCGCTTTTAAAATAAATGAAGTTATCTGATCCAGGTACTGCTCCTTTATAGTAAATCATGCTGTTCTCAACTCCTTATAAAACGTATTCCACTTAAACCAAAAAACCGACTTTCCGCCTGTACCTTCGATAGCTCTGATGTATTTTCAGGCCTTTACCGTAGCTGTATTGTTTACCGACAGGCTGCTCCAACCGATTTCATCAGTCACTGCGATACCATCTTTCTAAAAAGCTAGGATAACCGGGTATGCCATCATCAGCTCTCCGACGCCCCATATTTTGGAAAGCCTGCTCCACCTCTTCCCTGCACATCCCTAGCCGAAAAGGACCGATACTGACATGCGGCGTTACGATAATAATTGCGTCAACTGCAAACTCCTTTTTATGACAACTTCTAATTATTTTTCTTCTGGAATGTCAACAATAATATAGTTTTCTTTTAGATTTACTTGAGGCAGTTCGGCTTGTTTAAAAACAACATCATTCCAATTCTCCTTAGTGATTAAACCATATCCAGTAGAAGTAATATGAGGCATCCAGCGAAAGTTGGCGAATGTCGTATCTTTAAAATTTGGTAGGGAACCATTCTCTTTTGAAAAGGCGCGGTTTATGAAATAAAGGTTATTTTGCGTAGTGGTCTTTTCGCTAATGAATGCTTGCCACTTAAGGTAAGCTGTGTTCTTCGTAATTTTATAATAGCGGATTACATTATTATTGACCTCGATGAATCGGTCATTTGTTTTCCGGAAAATAATACTGAAGACTGGATGCTTCCATAAATGGTTCAAAGTCCTTCGTGAGCTGTGAAACTCTAGGAAGATTGATTGCAGCATTTCTGGCCGTGCTTAATGCACTACTCTTAAAGTCAGTCAGCAGTTTCGTGCTTGGTTTTGAAACAAACGCCGTTTGGGTCTTTTGATTCCAAGTTACCGAACCGTCCAACGCTTCTGCAACAAAACGTAAGGGAATCATTGTTTTACCGTTTTGAATAAATGGAGCAGTACTTAATGAAACTGAAGTTCCATTTTTTTGTGCTACTTTATTATTCATAGTCAACTGCAAGTTTGTGTCGCCCCCCTTCACTGTCACTTGCTTAGTAGTATTATTCCAGGCAAACGTTAAGCTACCTAAACCTTTGAGTGAAGTCAGACTAAAAAATACCTGATTGTTCATAATGAGAATATCTTTTGAATCTAAGTCAATATTATTCACAACAACTTGTGTTCCTTTTGGACTTTTTACTGCTGCGGCTGCCTCATTGGTTGGAAGTAACAAAAGCGAAGAACATAGAACAGCAAAAGAAAGTAATACCAATTTCTTCATCGCTAAAACCTCCTATATTTTATAGTCCTTATATTAATCATTTCTTTTAAAAATAGAATATGAAAAATATATCACTCCACCAACACCTAAAATCATTGATATCCCAAACAATATCCACACTATTTTCACATCAGTATCACTAAGACCGTTACCTACTGGACCAACTTTTGGTTCGAAAAAATGATTAAGTTTCCATATACCATAGACAATGAGAAATATTGATGCGAACAATCCAACAAGTTTTTTCTGTTTAATGTTTCACGCCCCCATCCGTACTGATATTAAAGTAACGCGGTCATTAAGTTAATAAATAGATAATACCACATATTGGAACTAAACTGCCCCGTTAGCTTAATGAATTACATGGAAACATAGTTAGATGTTTATCTAATCGCTTATCGCTCATGTTAAAGTAAAAATGGCCTTTAAAAATTGAAATGACGGGTGTCGATCATAAGGAGTAAATCACTCCCTATGATCGACACCCGCCACCAGGATACATAACTTGGGGTTATTCCAGAAGCCCAGCCTCCCTGGCTTTTTGCACCGCTTCCTCCCGGTTGCGAACCCCCAGCTTCATATAAACCGATGACGCATAGTTTCTAACCGTACCATCGGATAAATACAATTTGGAAGCAATGCTTTTATATCGCAGCCCTTCGGACACGAACTGTAAAATTTCAAGCTCCCGCGGCGTTAAATCATAGGCCGAGGACACTTTGATTGACGAAGGATCATCACCGCCATTGTCCGCTTCCAGTTGGGCAAATAATTTGTGCGACATGCCCTGATCGATCAGCGTGCCCCCGCGGTGGACGGTGCGAATCGTTTCAGCCAGCTCTAACGGCTGCATGGACTTCAATAGGTATCCATCCACCCCGCTTCGCATTGCCTCCAGAGCCTGTTTGGTATCCTCGAACGTGGTGAGAATCAGAATCCGGATGTGGGGCCACGATTCTTTTATCGCACGGGATGCGGAGATTCCATCCACATTCGGCATTTCAACATCCATAAGCACCAGCTGCGGCCTAACCTGCCTGCACAGCTCGATCGCTTGCTCGCCATCCTCTGCCGTCCCGACAACCTGAAAATCCTGCTGCTCTTCCAGCAATGTCCGCAAGCTTTCACGGATTACGGAGTGGTCATCGACGACCAACAGGCGGATGACTTCATCCTTAAGCTCCGTTTGTCTGGGTAGCGTGCAGGTAACGAGAGTGCCTTTTCCCCGCTCCGTATAGACGGCCACATGACCTTGCAAAGCCATCGCCCGCTCCTTCATGGCGCTGAGGCCAAAGCCCTCCCTTCCATGCTCCATCCCGCGGCCGTTATCATGAATTTCCAGTCTCGTCTGCTGGGGCTCGAATTGCATGGAAACCTTAATCTCTGTCGAGTGTCCATGGCGCACGGCATTCGTCAACGACTCTTGCAGGCAGCGGTAGAGTGCTGTCTTCGCTTGCTTCATTACAGGGTATTCCTCCCCGTAGGCATGAAAAGTAACCCGCACCTTGGCATGTTCCTGAAACTCCACCGCCAGCTTCCTCAAAGATTGAAGCAGCGGGAGCGCCTCATGCGGTGATTCGATTTGATGCACGTAGCCTCTGACCTCCTCCATATTTTGGCGGGCCAGGTTCAATAGGGAATCGAGACTTTCGGTTCCCGTATCCGTTGCCATCTGAGGACGCAACGTTTCCAATCCCATAATGAGCGAAGTGTAGGCATGACCGACGGTATCATGAAGCTCTTTGGACAGCCGGCTCCGTTCTTCGGCAAGCGTGATACGCTCGATTTGGGACAGGTACTGCTCCAACACCGCATTTTGCTCGCGAATCGTTTCGCCTTGACGATGGTTGAGCACGAGTAAATGAAAGGAGAACCCGAAGATATACGCCATCCCGATGTGAACGGCCATGACCAAGTATTCACTCTGCTCTGCAAGCTGCTTGATTATGGCGGGCAGGAGCAATATCGATACAGGCCCTGACCAGAGATAGGCCCTATGCGCGCTGTGGGCAGCAATAAAAAATGCATACAGCAGGAATGCTATGTAGGCTTGCGGAAAAAATGAAGCCAGATACAAACACAACCCGCCCGAGATCACGATTTCGGTAAACAGGTAGTATTTATAATTGAGCTGCAAGCAAAGCCATGGAACGGAAAAAGCAATCAACTGCCATAGTACAAGGACCATAATCGGCAGCGTGAAATATTGTTGCAGACTTATTGTCGTAAACGCGAGAGAAATGCTGGTTATCAGGCGGATTATGAACATGAGCCAGTCGTACCAGTACCATTGCTTGACCATATCGAACAAAACCATCATCCCCTAAAGACTTTCAGTATGACATTACGTAACTATTATAAAGTAAACTGCTATAGAGTACACTCTACTCTGCCGACTTATGAGGGGAGGCCGGGCATTCGTCTACCGGTTCACATGCTTGATCATTAGACGCGTGTAGCCGCCTATCCAGCGTGCCAAGCGGTCCGCAAGCCAGTAGCTCATCATCATCAGTACGACCCCTGTGCCCGATACCATCATAGCTTTGGCAAACGTGTCTACCGTTGCGCCCATAAAGGAAAGGTCGATAAACGGATAGAGGAACGGGACCGCAATCAATACAGGCGGCGCCACATAGAGTAAGGCCGCACTGATCAGACTTAAAATCCCTACCGGAAACTTCAACATCAGCCAGCCAATAGTGATCCAGTTGCGTCGGTTCAGCAATTCCTTTTTCGCTTGGAGCCAGTTGGACACTTTCGGGTTGACGGCTTTAATACAAGGCTCGGTCGTGATATCCATATAGATCTTGGTTTGTACTCGTTCGAATTGCAGGAAGGCAGTTGTCGTTCGCAAAACGTTAGCCAGGAGAGGAACGCCCACGACAGTAAACGAAAGACTCAAACCCAGAATAATGGCAACCAGATAAAAGCAGAAGTAAAACAATCCGGTGACAAAAGTAAACAGCAGGAAATAGCCGTTTTGAACAAAACAGGCGACAGTTCTTGCCATCAAGAGCTCACATCCTTTGCAAGTAGTAAACGTATCCTACTGCTCTTGATGTCAAATCTGCCAGTGTCAAAATGTCATATGACATAAAATGAACGAAGTGTGAGCTACGGTCATGACCAACTGCACAGTAGAATTGTTCAAACTCAGGATGACCCCTGTTTGTCAGTAATAAAGGTACAAACAACTCATTATGTCTTTTCTTATACGATGCTATTACGCTACGCTTACCTGCACCTTTTTCGAGATTTCAATTAACCAGAATAAATCCGTATCTTCCCCACATACTTCACTTTTCTTTAAGTCACCTTTTAACCTAAAATAATATGTACAATCCCCAAGCATTCTTATCTTACAAGGAAAAAAGTAATAAAGCACTATGCCATATCAGCCAGATCCCTGACGCCCATAAGCGCTCTGATATTTTCTCTACTAAAGTTTGACAAAATGAGGTGCAGATAAGAACTCACGTTTTTCCAGATCCTGCAAAGAAAACTTCAAGTCTATTGGTTTTTGACAAAAACATAAATCGTTAAAACAAAAAAGCCGCAACTAAGCGACTTTTAAGCATACATAATTAGAATTTTATTGATTCAATTGAGATGGCTTCACTTTTTGAATTTGAACGAGGATGTCAAATGTTTTACCTAATGATAAATCAACAGTTGTTGGGATATCTGGACCTACCGTTGTTACTCCGGCAAAAATGGGATGTTGCTCGTTTAGCCAAGTTTTAGTCACTCCGCTTGCCTTACGTAAATCAACAAAAAACTGGTCGTATTTTACTTGTCCAAAGGTATAGTTGAAACTATTCGGGTCATCTAATTTTAATGTTCCATAGGGTCCATATTCTTGGTTACTGTTGTAAACATTGTAACGTCCCTCATAGACGGATGTTCCAATGGATACATACCGTTTTCCATAATGTTCTGCTAAATGCTGCCCAGCTACTTTAGGGTATACGAAAGGGATCATGTTTGTTTTCGATATGTGCCCATTATGGCCCCACACGATTGTTTTTCCTATATGTTCTTCTGTCCATTTTGCATTTTCATACATGGCAATATCGTGTTTCAAATAAAAGTCTTCCAGGTTATCAGGATATGCGGCTGTCATTGTCGTAAATTGCTCGATAATACGGGCATTTTGTTTGATCCATGCGAACTCTGGGGATTTTCCATTCAGTTTATTTTTATTTTGCTCTAATAAAGCGCTGATTTGTTTCGCATCCGAAACATACCGTGCTTTCATTTCTTTCTTAAGACCGCCAAAGGTATCTAAATCCTTGGTTACAGGAATAAGGCCTTTCATCTTTTGTTCGAAGCGAGTGACAAGTTTTGGATCGTATTTCTTTACATACGCTAGGATATTGTTATAAACACTCTCGTTTACGGTTTGGATATCCATTCCGATGATCCGTATTTTGGATTTATGCTTTGGATCAGCATTATATTGGCGTATCCATTGAAGCAGATCTATGATTTCGTTCGTGTTAAATACAGGATTTAGATATTGGCTTGGGTCCCCTTTACCCGTAAGAACATAGCGATCGAGTCCCAATGCTCTGTCCCATCCCTCTTCTAACACTAAGGCCTTAAAGCCCATTTCAGCTGTCAAATAATTAACAATGCGATGTTTCATGGTAAAAACTTCGTGAGCTCCATGCGTCGCTTCGCCTAAACCAACAATTGTAGCTGATCCGATCATATCCTTAAGCGGTCTTAAATCCTGAAGAGATGCTGTTGGATCCGTTGACTTTAATGGCATGGCATGCTTTTCTAACCAGTTTATCTGCTCGGCATTTTGATTTGAGTTGTAGTGAGCTATAAGAGAAGCACCTACTTTCGAAGCTGCATGAATATTTCCTGTAAAACCAGCCAGTGTGATCATCGAAGCAGCAATTGCGATAACCATTTTCTTTTTCATAAAATCCTCTCCTTAAATACTTTGTGATTTGGTTTGATGAGATATATTCTAGTTCCCAGAACTCTCTTCTGTATCCTACTGCACTCGTTGTTATGTACAACAGTGTCAAAATGTCATATGACACGCCCTTCCCCCTTAACTTAATAAAAAGACTTCTGCTGCCACAATGAAATCAAATCGGAAATGTAACAACGTTCTTGTCATTGCATTTTGACAAGAACTTGATAACCTAAATATAAAAAGCCGCATAATCAGCGGCTTCTAATGTTACTATGTTTTTGTCACCCGACAATTTTTACTAACTTAGTCAATCTCCTCCCCCACCGCCATCTCCCGAACCTCCATCACTGCCACCGTCACTACTGTAGTCGTATGAGCTCCCCCCGTCTGCTCCACTGTCACTATTACTGCTCCAAGTTCTCCCGTAAGATGTCCTCCCAGGTATTCCCTTCCAAGAACGATTAAAGACATAATCGATAGCGGTATCCACATCGTTATCAAACAGAGAAGAAGCCTCTGAGAAAGTAAAATCCGGGTTTTCTTTGCTTACATTCCTCATAAAACGTTCTCCTACACCAAGTAATAGCGCATCTTCCCTCATCTTTTCCAGCCATTTGATGCTATTACCAGCCCTTCCTACGTCATGTCCGCCTCTAGCCAGCTTTCGTCGATACCGCTTTATAGCGCTTCGGTAAGCTGCCGAACGCCGATCTAATGCTCCTCGGGGTAAAAACCCAACAAGTAAAAACGAAAGAATTACGAAGTTCAAGTATTCGTCTACCAAGGGACCATACAAAATTGGAGCTGCAACGAAAAAGCAAACGACCAAAAAGATGATGATGTATCTTTTGAGGCGCCAGCGAAAAGAAGCCAACAAGAGTCCGCCGCCTAAAATAATGGCCAATACTCCTACCCATCCCCAAGTTGTTACGTCTGCAATGTACAGATAAATGAGCAAAGCCAGATGTATGAGAGCTAGAGCCGGTATGATGACTTTTCTCGCCGCGTATTCCTTGTACATGATCCCTTTGCTATTCTCAGTCTCCACAAGCTCCTGCCAGCGGCTCAGTCCCTTTTTAAGACTTCTCATGCGCTTTATGTACTTACCCATAGTCGCTTTATTCCTGCGCTCTGTTTTCGTAGGGCCAGAAAATTTATCCAGGTTCAGGACAGTCGTACCGTGAGACAGCCAACCAAGCAAGTAACGGTCTGGTTTTTTCAGGGCTGTACGATTACCCTTGAATGTAAACTCGGGAAGCCTCTTCGGCGCTCTCGAATCTTCCTGGAATCGCATACCTGATGGCACTAAGGAAACACTCACCATGCCTTTACGGCGCAGCGAAAATACACCTGCCAGCCCATCTGCAAGTCGGAGCTTTCCTTTCCGGAAAAGGTAAATCATATCGATTGGATCCATCGCTGAGAGATCTTCGAAGCTGATCCGCCTACCACTCCACCAGGATGAAATCCTACGCAGCGAAAGGGCATAATAAACGATACCTGCTATGGCTGCATAGGTCAGCCAGCGGCTGATATGTTGACCCGCATTCAGTAAATGTTCACGCTTTTCGAATCTTTGCTGAAGCTTCTGTTCATCTAATAGTCGTTCCGAGAGTAAGGCTGAGGGCTCTTCTGTTTCCCTCTCCGTCAGCACCTCTGGGGGGAAATACACCTTCAGCCTCGCACTATCCCCTTCAGGTAATAGCGTGTTTTCGTACCTGATCCAACGATTGTTTACTTCTGTCAAGCGGCCTCTTGAGCGATCGTAAGCAAATCCAGATAATTTCTCTTTTGCAGGCTGTTCTGTATATACCCTAACGGTTACGTTGTGATGATCAAACCTGTTATCTTTGAGTACGGTCCAATCCAGCTCTCCACGATCGTTATATTTCACGGCTTCTCGATCAAGCCTATAGCGATAATAGATCTGCCTCGTTTCATCTTTAGCTTGTAATT
The DNA here is from genome assembly GCF_000204455.1 of Paenibacillus sp. HGF5. Lineage (NCBI taxonomy): Bacteria > Bacillati > Bacillota > Bacilli > Caryophanales > Paenibacillaceae > Paenibacillus > Paenibacillus sp. HGF5. The sequence continues at coordinate 41,010 of NZ_AEXS01000139.1, forward strand.
CGATGTAATAAGAACCTGATTTAGTTCTTAAATGGACCGGATAACGCTCCAAATTAACATAACCAAGATTACCGAGCTCTCGGTCATTCGGTGGTACGTAAGCTTCAAAAAATTCAATATTCGATCCCCCGAAATTATCCATATATCTAGGAATTCTTTCATACTCTCCTTGTACTGTGTAAGTGAATAGCTCTTCCACATATAAATCCCCGTCCGCCATTACCTTGGCCATAACGTCCACTTGATCAATCGTTAACTCATTGTCGTTGCCACACCCGACTAAGATAACAACCCAAACAATACTAACTGCCAAAAGCATCACATGTTTAATCCTTACTTTCAAAGTAAACCTCCCGTTAATATACCAGGGTCTCACTGTCCATTTGTTGAACAAGAAGGCAGCTGATCACATTGAGATAAGCATCTTGCTTCTATTGATAATAGATGTCTATCTGCTTCCAGATTCCATTGTCACACTCTATGATGGATCTTAACTCTACGTTTACATAATCTCCCCAATATCCCAGTGTAATTGAGTTTTCATGTAATGAAATCCACTGCAATGACACGATAAAATGTTCTATTTTAAAATTACTGTTTTCATAGACCTCTTTACAATAAAGCTGCACTCCATTATCAAATACATCCAATTTAGATAGAAAGTGTTCAAACATTTGATGAGAGATATTTTGGATACCGTCTACTTCTATTGACCAATCCGAATGGGCGGATTCTAATAGTATTACATCTTTTGATTTATCCGCGTTTTCCCATGCTGTCAAAACTTCATTTGCTGAGAATCTGTTGAATTTAAATAACAGTTGTTGTTTTATCATTAGTGTCACTTCCTTTCAAACTTCAATTACCTCTGCTCCAAAAATCATCAAGCGTCTTCTTGCTTTCTCCTAATGAGCGAAGTTGGACAATATCCCCTCTTTCATTTAAAGTAAAATGACCTTTGAAAGCATCTGGCATGGCATTATATTGTTTTTCTTCCTGCTCATATGCCTGGACAAAACAAGCATATCCATATTGATTTACTAAATACGGCAGCCCAAAAGCAGAACGAAGCAGTTCATATTCTTGATAGTTATAAGGCGTGCTTTCAGGACGCTTCATCAGAATTTCTATGAATTTAGTCATCAGTTTCTCTACTTCTTTCTCAGTTGCATACTTTGCATAGCCTCGAATTGCAGTCAATCTCATATCCAGGTAGCGCTCTTTTTTAAACGCTTTTAAGAAGAATTCCTTTAAATCAATATCTTCACAGAACACAAGTGCTTTCAATATTGTGTTGCGAATGTACAAATTTTTAGCCTTAAAATACAGTTCTATTAAAAATTCAACATCTTCATTTGACAACGTTATATCCTTACATCTTTCCAGCAGCTGTTGAAAATCGTCTTTATTTTCATACCCTCTTTTTTGGGACATCTTCTTAAGCTCTTCAATTATGTTTATCATTTGAATCCCTCCACCATTTCCTTCTCTTCTCTGGCTTTACCCTATTGGCACATCATTCACCCTTATCCTTTTAACTTCATAAACCTAGTTAAATATTCACTGACCCATTGGATTAAATTGAGGATAAAAATAGCCAATCACTCATCTTGATCTCCTTGTGTTAAATTGCACTAACATGTCTCGTTAGTGCAATGGAGTGTCACCTAATATTATAAAGGAAACATTCCCCATCTGTCTGATAATAATGGCCACCCATTACGCAAAACTGCCCGTTAGCTTAATGAATTGGCATGGAAACCAGTTAGACATTTATCTAAATGGTTATCGGCTCATGTTCTTGTCCATTACGGCAATCGGCACAAGTTCTTGTCCTCGACTCGGGACAAGAACTTGTACCGATAAAACAAAAAAGCCGCTATTTTAGCGACTTTCTATGGGACCATGTTTTTGTCCCTCGACATGATTTCTTTCTTTGGCACTTATACCTATAGCTATGATCCAAAAAGGCAACCGAATGAATTGGTTGACCTCATTCTCCTTCACGTAATTGCGTGAATCATCCCTTCTTCGGTGCGGCGATCTGACGAGCTACCCTATCGGCTAATGTTGCATCTGCCTGGAATAAATAGCCTAACACAACCCTCTGAATCTCATGAGAAACCGCCGATAAGTCACCAGCGAGGTTCTGAACAAGATGATCCTGCTGAACTTGTGTGAGCGATTGGTAGAATTGTCCCGCTTGCGTGAAATTATCGGCTTTCGGAATATCGGATCGAACGAGCCGTCCGGCTACATAGCGACCTTCCCCGCTCGTTACCTGTTCAGTCGGTGACCAGTTTGCTTGATGGTTAATCGGAATTTTGCGGAAATTCGATCCAAGGCGATGCCGCTGTGAATCCCAATAAATATTGCTGCGACCTTGCAGCATTTTATCATCGGACAGCTCGGCACCATCCAGAAGATTTGACGGGGAGAATGCCAGCTTCTCGATCTGCTCCTGATAATTAGTAGGGTTCGTATCCAATACGAGTCGACCCACTGGCAACGGAGGGAAAAGATTCACATCCCACACTTTCGTGTCATCCAGCGGATCGAACGACAGCATCGCCTCATCCTGTGGGTTCATCAACTGCACATACAGCCCGTATTGGACTGGTGTGCCTTTGGCAATCGTGTCATACAGATCTTTACCCGAATAATCCGGGTTCTCGCAGGCCAAACGAGCTGCTTCTTGCGCATCGATATATTGCTCTCCAGCCAACGGAATCCAGCGATATTTGACGTAGAAGCGAACGTTCTGTGCGTTTTTCCAAACATAGGTGTTAACACTGTGTCCTGGCGTATGGCGGAAGCTCTTGACCGTCCCTTCGTCCGAGTACAGACGTACAACGAAATGGGTTGCCTCTGGCGCTGTAGCAATGAAACCCCAGAATCGATTCGGATCGATGAGATTGTTAACTGGTGATGGCAGGAAAGCATGAATTGATTCAGGGAACCGGATCGGGTCTCGTACGAGGAACACAGGGATATGATTACAGAGCAGGTCGAATACGCCATGCTCGGTATAAAATTTCGTCGAGAATCCACGCACGTTGCGGGATGTATCTGGTGTCCCTTTATTGCTGACCGCAAGTGAGAAACGAACTGTAACGGGTACCCGTTGTCCCGGCTGCTGCAAGAAGCACAGGTTCGTATAAGCGGCCATCGAGTGAAGGGTTTCAAAATAACCCATGGCACCAAACCCCTTCACGTGGACCGGACGCTCTAATATCTTTTCGTGGACAAAGGTTTCAAGTGTTTCATGCAGCATGCTGTCCTGTTCCAGAATCGGTCCCCGTTCACCCACCGTCTGCGAATGGTGTTCCGGCGACTGCATAACGCTCCACTGTGATTGAGCATTGTCTCTCTGCCAGCTTCGACCGTTTGCCTGATTGTTAGCTTTGTTACCGTCCATTGATCCGCCTCCCATACCTACATTCTCGGGGATATATATGCATGGCTATGTATGGGTATGACAGCATGTCAAATTGTATATTGAATCGAAATGAGTAAATGTGCATTCCATCACACAGGAGAGAAATCATGTAAACACATAGTCTTGAAATGTAATAATGCAGATGCTTCCACTACGTTATCCGCATAGCTTTCTGCTGCGCTTTCAGACACAGTTCTGCCGCCATAAAAGCGTGCGCTTGGGTCATGGCGTTCTCAGTTCGATTCAAGCAGTCGAGAATCAGTTCGCCGAAGAAGGGATATCCAACCTTACCGGACACTTGAAAATGATACTCTCCTTCTTTGTTGACTAGATAAACATGATCGCTGGCTCGGTCGCGAGCGATATCGATATACTTTCTTAACTCGATGTATCCTTCCGTACCCAAAATGAGCGTACGACCGTCCCCCCAAGTGCCTAACCCGTCCGGTGTGAGCCAGTCAACTCGGAAATAATGCGTGGCTCCGTTATCCCCTAACAGCGTAGCGTCGCCGAAATCCTCAAGCTCCGGGTATTCAAGACTATGGTAATTACCAACTTTGCTGTGGAGCACCTCCGCCTTCTCGCAGCCGGCGTAAAAGAGGAATTGTTCAACTTGGTGACTGCCGATATCGCACAGGATTCCTCCGTAGCGTTCCCTTTGGAAGAACCATTCCGGCCGGGAAGGTGCATTCAGGCGGTGCGGACCGAACCCTGTCACTTGGACTATTCGGCCAATCGCGCCTTGCTGGGTAAGCTGTCCGGCATAAACCGCCGATTCCACATGCAGCCTTTCGCTGTAGTACACCATATACTTTCTTCCGGTTTCACGAACTTTTGCTCTGGCAGATTCCAGTTGCGTAAGCGTCGTAAACGGCGCTTTATCCGTAAAATAATCTTTACCTGCATCCATGGCCCTAAGTCCAAGCGCGCAGCGTTCCGATGTAACAGCCGCCCCTGCGATCAGGTGAACGTCATCATCGGAGAATATCTCGTCTTCGGATGAAGCTATTTTGACTTGAGGAAAGGTTCGCGCAAATGCCTCGGCTTTGGCAGGGTCGCGGTCATATACCCACTTTAACGTTGCTCCCGCTTCGATCAACCCGTTCACCATACCGTAAATATGTCCATGGTCGAGCGCAACAGCGGCGATGATAAATTCGCCCGGCTTCACCACCGGACTGGGCTTCCCCTTCGGGGCATAGTTCATTCCGTCGCTTTTCTGCATCATGATAAGCCTCCCACCCATATCATTTTTTTTCGCCATAATTGCTTCCTGTCGTGATCTTCCCATCCTCAAAATTCTCAATGCTCTTGCCCTTTTGGTAAAAATAAGGAACGTTTTGTTGAGCACCCTCTTGCGTATAGAAGGGATCATTCTTTTGTAGCGGGAGGTGCACGTTCTCTTCCATGCTTGCGGATTTGTAGATGCTCATGATCAACTCCAAAGTGCTGCGGCCGTCTTCTCCGTCGATGAGCACGGGCGTTCCATGCTCGATCGCGCTCAACACATTGTCGATCTGACCAGTATGACCTTCGTACGGCAAATCCGGCATTTCGTCATAGTATTTCTGAATTTTTTCTTCCAGTTCCAAATCGCGTTCAGGGAAGCCGTTCGGCAAGGAAGTGGAAGCCGTTACCCGCCACGGGGCAGAAATCCGTGCATACTTTCCTTGGAAGATGTATTGCTGTTCTTCTCCGTGGTGGACGACGGAGCTGGTTAGCTGTCCCAAAGCTCCATTCGGATATTTCATCATCGCGATGGATAAATCCTCAACCTCGGCATTGTCGTGCGCGACGTTAGCCATGTAAGCTTGTATGTGGCTAGGACGACCAAGCATCCACAGCAATCCATCGATATGATGTACGGCATGATTCAGCGTAGGGCCTCCCCCCTCCTTCTCCCAAGTGCCGCGCCACCATAAATCGTAATAACAATGGCCCCGCCACCAGAAAGAATCCACTTGGGCATGCAGAATCTTGCCGGCCAGGCCGCTATCCAGCACTTGTTTAAGCTTCATAATCGGATTTCTGAATCGATTCTGGGCGATCACGGACAACACCTTGCCGTTATTCCGTGCCGCTTCGATCATGTCATCACATTCCTTAAGCGACGCTGCCATAGGTTTCTCTACAATGACATGGCTTCCTGCGTTCAGGAAATCGACCGCAACCTGAGCATGAACGTACGGGGGCATACAAATGGACACGAGATCGATTCCGTCTTGAAGCAGTTCCTTATAATCGTGTACGATTTTAGCTTCCAGTCCGTACTGCTCCCGCCTCACTTCAGCCTTCTCTGGGTAAAGATCGCATAAGGCAACAATTTTACAGCGGTCCTTAAACTGCAGATAGGCTTCGATATGACTGGGCGAAATTGCACCCGTACCTATAATCGCAACCGTTAACATACGTTATTTTTTGCCTCCCAACTTTATTTTTATATAAAAATTATATCCGGTTCAAACTTATAAATGTGTTTTGCTATGGGGGAAAAATAACGCTAGATTGCGGATTGTATGGTATATTCAATGCATGTACGAAGACGAGGAAGAAGGAGGCAAACAAGTTGTCATTGGTTGCAAGCAACTACAGTATCTCTCCCTTGTACTTTGCCTATAGACGTAAAAGCGAAAATTACGAGCATAAAGAGACTTTCCATTCCCATCTTGGCCTTGAAGTGTTGTTCATTCATCAAGGAAGGGGAACCATGATCGTTAACAACCATAGCTATGAGATTAAGCCGGGCATGCTTTGTATATTTCAGCCCTGTCAACTCCACCACCTAAAGCTTGAATACGACGATCATCAATGCTTCGAACGTTCGATTGCGATTTTTGAACCGACCGTGTTTGAGGTTTATTTTAAACAGTGGCCCGCTCTCCATGAATTTTACAATTATATTTATCTAGGCAATCTTCCTTTCCCTTGTTTATATGAGGTCGACGACCCTTACCTGGACGGTGCATACAAGAGCATGAACGATCGATTCCCGACGCTGTCCAACACGGAAAAATATGAAGAAATTTCGCTGTTTCTTGTTGCACTTTTTCGCTCCTTGAAACCAATCTGGGATAAGCGGAGAGAACGGAGTTCAACTTACCAAACCCGTAAAAATCATCGGGTGGAGCACATCTTAACCTGGATTGAAACGAATTATACGATTCCTTTCCGATTGGACGATATGGCGAAGTCGCTGCATCTATCTCCCTACCATTTGTCACATCTCTTTAAAGAAGCGACAGGGATCAGCATCACGGAATACATAGCAGCCCGAAGGATTCATCAATCCATACAGCTCCTAACAACGACAAAAAAACCGATCTCGCTTATTGCGGAGGAGATCGGATTAACGAATAGCTCTTATTTTTGCAAATTCTTTAAGACGCAAATGGGAATCACGCCGCATCAATATCGAAAAAAATGGACGAGTACTTAAATAACGGGAATGCGCCTGATAATTATATGGACCATATATAAGAAAGGAAGGCTGTATCAAGCATGATCGAAGATAGTAACACTCAAAAATCCCATTTTACTGGATAGATTGTCAACAGTCACGTTTCCGCCGGACTTATTACGAACTGGGATTTAAGAGATATAAGATCAATGATTGATATAATGGTCATATAATTGCTCGAAGGTTGTAAAACGTTCGACTTCTCTACCGACCTTACCATATTCGTCTACATATTCATCCATCATTTCAAGGAACTTCTCTTTCATTACTGGTAAATCACTTGCATCAAAGTACTGCATGAGATCAAATTTCTTGGTTCCTTTCTCCGCAGCCATTTCATCAAGATATCCTTGTGCTCCAAAGGCCGAAAGAAAGGCATAAGAGGCATCGTTCGTTTTAACACTGTTCAAGATTTTATTGCGGTAGTTGCACCACAATTCTTCGTAAGTTCCCCTCAGATTATCAAAAGTCGGAGCGGGTTTAACAATGAAGTTATCACACATCTTTGTATGTAACCTCGTAACGCTGTTCAACATATTAAATGTGGCAATTCGGATATCTTCAATGGTATGAGCTTCGATGACTGACATGTATAAGGATTCGAGATCATCTGGAACATAGCGATACGAGCGTATTTCTTCTAAATAACGCTTGATTCCTCGTTTGATGCACGTGTTATTCATACTGACCAAGGCATTGACCAGATTGTACAGAACGTCGGCAGATGCATGTCTCACTGAACCGATATTATCACCCAGCATCGTATCGCTGTACGCTTGCTTAGCCAGATCGATCCATTTTTTTGCTCGATTAAGACACGCTTCTCCTATCGGCTCCGCAAGGGCATCAAGAGCTTTTTGCCTAAAGTCGTTCAATTTCTCCAAATCCTCAGGCTTTCCATAATAGAGAATTTTGAGCTCGGTTAGGCTCGATACGTTGGGACTCTCTAAAATGGATTGTGCGTGTATTCTTGTATCCCATGGTGTGCAATAGATGTCATAGCCAACGTCATCTAAGATGAAGCAATCGGATATTCCCCATCCTCTTTCTGTATTATTTATGATAATTAAATCAAGATCGCTCTTTTCGTGAAAGTCCCCGGTGCTAAACGAACCTGTAAGCCCAATAATTGCGATATCGTCTAGAAAATCTCTTCTTGCGCGTTCGATCACCATGTTGATCAGCAGTTCATTTTTGTCCAGCAGCTTCTTCTTTATGATTTCGTTCATTCGTTACACCCCTTCGAATGAGCCGGCCGTCCTTCATCACAACAACCTCAATTAGAGTCTACCGATTTAGAGGTGCGGTTGCTATGTATAAGTTGATTTAATTCATCTTTGCACAAAACCGCTAAACCGTCGAAATGACGATTTAGCGGATTACAGTAGTTCTTTTTATTAATAATTTCAGAGAAATTGCCTCTATGTATGATACGGTTCGCCGAGCTTGATCTTAACCACCCTCCACTTTAGCTTAATGAAATTGCATGGAAACATAGTTGGATTCTTATCTAATCGGTAATCGGCTCACGTTCTTGTCCTTTTGGCAATCGGTACAAGTTCATGTCCTGGACTCGGGACAAGAACTTGTACCGATAAAACAAAAAAAGCCGCTAATTTAGCGACTTTCTACGGGACCATGTTCTTGTCCCTCGACAGGAAACAATACTTGTTACTGTTCTTAAAGAGTCTACGAGTCGCCCAATAGGACGACTCCGCATCTCGACTTCTCAGCATTAAGTTCGATAATAGGACAGCACCCAGCACACGCCGTTTCGGTCGGTAACGATAGCCAATAGTCCGTTAAACGGAGCTTCATATGCTTCCGAGTTAATAATCCCTTCGGCCGCAAATTCTCCGTAGATCCTTTGGAACGCTTCCTCCGTCTCGATTCTTAAGAAAACTCTCACATAATCGCCTTTCATTACCGGTTTTGCCGCTTGAGTATCAGCAAACTTAAGGGTTACCCCCTCTACATGCAGGTCCGCGTTAAGCACCTCTTCCCCTTGCTTGCGAAGAATGGCAATCTCACCACCAAACACGCTTTGATAATACTTGATTTCGTCTTTGCAATTCTCCACTACAATGAACGGATTTGCTATCATCATTTACATCCTCCTAATTTTATTTGATCTTATTTAGAACGTGCGATTTCAATGGCATGTGCAACATCTTGCTCGGTAATTAAATAAACGGATACCCAGCCCGAATCGGGATACATATGATGCGGCCTTGCCTTCCCTTCTTCAATCCATCGATCACGTTCCGTTTTCGGGATGAACAGGTCAAACAACGGTTGCCGTGAAGATGCCCAATTTCATTGCCGTTCAACTGAAATTNTCCCCCCCCCCCCCCCGAACTCGATGAGAGGCATAGTAACGCCAGACCATGTCAACAGCTCTTCGCTCAAGCCTGCCCCTCCGTTCCCACTCATTCTTTCATCTCCTACTACTCGCTCAGATTCCGAAGCACGGTTTTAAGCAGGGCTACAAACAAGTCATACTCCTCATCGGTAATGCCCTTCCGGGTTTTGTTCTTAACGCGGTCGAGCGCTTCCTGAACCTTCGGAACCACCTGACGTCCCGATTCTGTCAAATAGAGCAGCTGATAACGGTTATCGGCGGGATCGGCTTCCCTCCGCACGTATCCTTCTGCTTCCAGCTTGGTTATCGCCTTGGCGGTAGTCGTCTTGTCAATGAGCAACTTCTTGCTTAACGCCTTCTGCGTAATTGGCTGCTGAAAAGCAATCGCCATCAGAAATATATACTGTCCGCTTCCGACTCGATATGGCGCCAGCTCGGCTGAGATCAATATCTGCATGTGGCGATAGATGGCTGAGATGTAATGGCCGTGCGATTCCGTTGCGCCCATATCAGGTTGTCTCCAATGCTCGCTCAATTTACTCTCTCCTTAAATAGGGTGTTATTGCAACTAATTTCATAATAAGCCATATAGAATGCTATTGCAACTGTTTTTATGTAAAATTCCACCATAGTAGTAAACCAAAAAAGCTGGCAAATAAGCCAGCTTCTAGTCTTCCCAGTATTCAGTTACTGCGGGCTAAAACTTATTGGTTTACTCACATAAGAAGTACAAACATAAGATGATGACTCGATCCTATTAAGAAAAAGAAGTCTGAGCATTCATAGACAGGCTTTCTCAAAAAACAAAAACCATTAATAAAATTCTCTTACTTAAAAATATTGGGCAATTATAAGACCAACAATAATAACAATGATTAATACTACAGTGCCTTTCCAACCTAAACTACCTACTAAATCGACTAAACCATACTGAGACCTACCATTTCCGTGATTCATATGACCAAATGGATTGTTTTCCAGTTCTTCTTGTCTTAGTCTTTCTCTTGTTTTTTCAGGAGTTTCATAATCATTTCTCATTATTTGCCCCCTAGATAAAAAATTTAAATTAGATATCCAATATCACCAAATTGATGGAGTATTATAATTATAACATAATTATGTTATTTAATGGGATTTGATTGAATGTTGAATGGATCTTAAACTATACTGCCCGTTTTGCTTAAAGCAATTGCATGAAACATGGTTGGATACATATCTAATCGGTAATCGGCTCATGCTCTTGTCATTTTTGTCTTGAAACCTAATCTCTGCCGGTCAACAGTCGTCTCCCTAACTGTAGTCGTGCTTCAAGCTCGATCCTGTCTTTGCAATCTTCGCAGACATGCATTCCTTTAGAATTTCGTTTCACACGGTCGTAATCTTGAGTCCCCTCAATGACATAAAACTCTCTTCTGCAACTATAACAGGTGCAATGAAGACGAAAAAACCCATCGCTTTGCTCTTGCATTGCATCCCCTCCCGTCAATCACGACAAAGTCCAGTATTATTGACATGATAACTGCAACACGATATAACTAAATAAATTCTAAATAACACAGTGTGTTATTTATTTTAATTCATTGTGCTAAATAAAACAAGGGGGCGTTTACCGTTGCCGAAAGTCGTGGACCATGAACAAAAAAGAAAACTGATCGCCGAATCAGCATGGAATATTATTAAAGAAAAAGGTGTCGAACATGCGTCAATCCGTGCCGTTGCAGGTGCGGCAGGGTTGTCACCGGGCGCATTGCGGCATTATTTTTCAACACAGGATGAGCTGTTGTTATTTATCGTGGATTATTATTTGACAAGAGGAGTTGCCAGAACAGAAGAGCGCCTGGAAATAAGCCCTATTCCGATGAATGCAGCGAGGGAAATTCTGTTACAACTGCTCCCTTTAGATGCGGAAAAACGAACTGCCAGCGGCGTCTGGTGGATCTTCGCCATCCGATCCCTCACGAGTTTGGCATTACAAGCTAAAAAAGACGAGCTCACGGACGGACTCCACTACCTGACTAAAGCCGTCCTCGAAATTCTAGATGAGGCGAAACTTCTCCCCTCTTCGGTAGACATTCAACTCGAAACCTTAAGATTGGCTGCGATTGTCGAAGGTTTGACGATACTCGCATTGCTCCGCCCGGAGCTATACACACTGGAGACCGTTGAGCAGATCGTCAGCCGCCATCTTCAGGAGCTATGCTCGCAAGCTACGGATGGATGAGCATGTTGACGATTCCGAAAAACTTGCCGTTATTTATGGTCTGTTATACAAAACACCTCCAAGTAGTCTCCATATCTTACGATATGATGGCATTCTTGAAGGTGTTTTTAATTTCTCTCACGTTATGGGGTTAGTCGCGTCCTCACAATACAGTGAATTTGAGATCCTTATTTATGTTTTAGATGTTATGTTCCCACGTCATTCGAACAATTTGGGTACAGCCCTTTTCCCGTGTGTGATATGCCCTGTTTCACTGCTTATGGCAGCGCTTGTGGTTATTCGCTCATTCTTAGTATCCTTTAGCCCGCTAAACATTATAATTGGGCTAAGTATTTTGCAGTGCGTATTAACTGGCTGGTAAAGGAGTTCTCGTTATCATACCACGCAGCAATTTTCACCAATGTATCTGTTCCTAGCTCTGTTACCTTTGTCTGTGTTGCGTCAAACAAACTGCCGTAAGTCATGCCGATAATATCAGACGAAACAAGCTGTTCATCTGTATACCCATATTCCTTCGATTGGGACTGTTCCATCTTCTTATTGACCTGCTCTGCTGTCACGGAGCCGCCTACCACTGCGGTTAATTCTGTCAGTGAGCCCGCCATGACCGGCACCCTTTGCGATGTTCCATCCAGCTTGCCATCCAAGGACGGGATCACTAGCCCGATTGCCTTTGCTGCACCGGTTGAGGTCGGGATGATATTGCCCGCCGCAGAACGCGCCCGCCGCAGGTCAACTTTGGGATGGGGTCCATCCAAGGTATTCTGGTCGTTTGTGTAAGCGTGAATGGTCGTCATAAATCCCTTTTTGAGTGGTGCAAGCTCGTTCAAGAAATACGCCATTGGCGCAAGGCAGTTCGTCGTACAGGAAGCAGCCGAAACAATGGTATCGTCCTTAGACAACGTATGTTCATTGATACCGAAAACAATAGTGGGAACATCGTTCCCGGCGGTGGTGGAGATCAGCACCTTTTTGGCACCTGCTTCAATATGTGCTGCTGACGCTTTTTTGATGCGAAGAAGCCCGTGCATTCCAGAACAACGTCTATTTGCAGTTCTTTCCACGGGAGCTTTCCGGGGTCTTTTTCGGCATAGATCGGAATATCTACACCGTTCACGTTCAAGCTGTTATCGCTATAGCAAATCTTGGCATCATAACGCCCTTGCGTGGTGTCATGCTGCAGCAAGTGCGCAAGCATCTGCGGACTTGTAAGATCATTAATGGCTGCAACTCTATATCCTTCAGTATCAAAAAGCTGCCGAAATGCAAGTCTGCCAATTCTGCCAAAACCGTTAATTGCGATGTTAATTGCCATCATCATAACCACCTTTCTGTCAGTATCCAAATTATATCCCTTGAATTTTTGTGATACACTGTCATAAGTGAAGCATTTAACTATACTATCTGTCAGGTGAGAATCATGCCACAAATTGACCGCCATAAAAACAGAACGGTAAATATCGAATTTGTAGCTGCCGAGGATTTTGCACATATTCCCTACCCGGAGCGGTTTACTCTCGTTTTTGTTACGAATGGATGTATAAAAGGGATATTTAACGAACGCCCGGTCACTATTTCAGCACCAGCGATTCTTTGTTTGTCTGCAGAGGATACGATACAAGTTATAGAAAAACACAACGCTTCAGCATCATCATTTTGTTTTCATCCGGATTTTCTTAACTCGACTCCCCATTCTGAAACAGAAGATTACTTTCCGTCCGATTTGAAAATACAAACAGGTCTTTCGCTGTTTCGTAAGTCTCCTGAACGAACTGGGATACCTCGCATAACCGAGAAGGCATATCCACAATTATTTGAGTGGTTCTTTGTGCTTGGCACAGAAGTGTATGCCCAAAGCGATGCACTCTGGGCATGTAGAATAAAAAAATATTTTATACAAATATTGGGGGTTCTTGAAGATTTAAACCGTCACAGCGAGCAATCACCTGTAGATTTAGTTCTGGAATATATACACACCCATTATTCGGATAAAATCATCCTGGAAGATTTAACAAAATGCGCGTACTTGAACCGCGTTTCGCTTAATAAGATGTTTCAGGAAAGATGCGGGTGCACAGCGATGGGTTACTTACTGTCGCACCGCTTGAAGGTTGCGGGGAATCTGCTGACTCATACAGATATGAGCTTAAATGAAATTGCACGTGCTACCGGATTTGAGTATGACACTTACTTCATAAAACAATTTTCGGCTAAAAAAGGCATGTCACCAACAACATATCGGGAAATCTCCCGCAAGTTCTCTGCTGCCCAATGATGAAGGAAATCTAGACTGCCTTGGGTGTGAACCGGCTTTGGTATTGTTGCAATACTGCACGTCGCCCACGGTTGCCACCCGCCGAATTCGGTGCTTCAAGCCGACGAAACTGCGCACCGTCTCCTGGATTGACTCAATCGGAGTCCAGTCCATTTTTTATTAAGTAGCCATAGGATTTTTAATCCTATGGCTCATTTTTTTAAATAACAAGATGGAAAGAAGTAAAGCTATGCTTACAGCGGCCAAACCCAGCCAATTTAAATACAGGACAGATGTGCGACTGATGACAACCCCGCCTAATCCAGATCCCAATGCAAAACCAAATTGGATGAACGAGGTATTTACGCTAAGGGCGATGTCTGGATTTCGAGGCGCTAGAGTAACCAAATATAGTTGCTGGGCAGGGGAAATACTCCACGTTGCTAACATAAAAATCATTAAATTCAAAATTAATACCAAGAGATGGACACCGGCTAGAGCGAATAAAAGAAGAGTCGCCCCTTGTAACAGGAGCCCGAGACATATGGTAAACTTCGATCCCTTTGCATCTGCCAATTGTCCACCCACTCTTGAGCCGACAAAGCTGCAAACTCCCGCCAGGAATAAAACACCGCTAATTTGGGCTATGGAAAGAGAAGATGTAGCCTGCAAGAAAGGCGTAATATAAGTGAACAGTGTAGAATAGCCGCCGATGTACAATAAAGTAATAACCAAGGCGGTCAGAATGGATGAATTCCTTAAAATGGAGACCTGCATTCTGAGGGTAACCTTTTCTTCTTCTTTGATTGCCGGAACCTTTTTATAGATGATAAGTAATGGAAAAACACTTAATAAACCAATTAAGATAAATAGAACTCTCCAGCCAAACATCTCACTAAAAAATGTGCCCATGGGAACACCAAGCACCAGCGAGCTGCTAAGTCCCATCAAAATAATACCGATAGCATTGCCTCTTTTTTCTTTTTCAACGAGTCGTGTCGCTACTGCCATGGCCACTACGGTTGCGATTCCTCCGCTAGCTCCTTGTATAATTCGTACCCATAGTACTATTTCATAAGGAAGATCTACAAACATAAATCCATTGCTGGCAATAAATATACTTAGGGTGGCTATCAGCAGCTTCTTCCGATCTGCATTGATCGTCACTGCAATCAAAATCGGAGCGACAATGGCCGCGGCAAGAGCAAACACAGTCACCAGTAACCCAGTTTCGGAAGTTGATACTCCCAAGTCCACAGCAATCATCTCAATGATTCCTGTAATAATATATTCAATGGTTCCAATCAAAAAAACGGCTAGTGCCAAGACGTAGATGATCCCTTTATTTTTCAATTTATTCCAACCCACCTTCTTCAGTTATCTATTTAGTATTGGAATTTGTATTTCGATGAATTGTGCATCTCGTTCTGGAGATAACGATATATACAGTTCTCTACCCGCTTCGTTTTCTTTGATCTGATAGTTATTTTTCTCAATCCATTTCGCTATATGAATACAGGCCGCAACATCAAATTTCGAATTTGAATGAAAAGCCATTGTAGCCATCATCGGTTCAGGAGGAAGAATCCGTAGTTGAAATGGCTCTAGAGATGATTGGAGCTCACAGGTTAAGAAATAACCGACTTCAAACTCAAACTCTTCCTCTTTTCCGTCTATGTTTTTCCACAAAACAACTTGAGGGCCTTGGATCAACTGGCGTATTTCCGTTGTTAATAACAGATCCAATTGATGAAATAACCCTGGTATGTCTTCTTCTCTTCCGTATGCTTTTTGAAAAAGAAATGTTTGTGCACCTTCGGATTTGATTCGTATATCTTGGCCAGTTTCGAATTGTCCCTCTCTTTCTATAAGCTGCATACGCTCCTCAATCCTGACAAGTTTGGCTTGTTCCGAATCGATTTTTTGCTGAATTTCGCTTCTTTTCAGCTTAAACATGCCTTGAATATTCTCTAATGTAATATCTTCCTCGAGCAGCTGTGTGATTTGGGGCAATGTAAAACCCAATTCCTTATAAATTAAAATTCGATTGAGCTCAAGAAGCTGATCTGCAGAATAGTACCGGTAACCCGTATCGTGGTCTACCTTTCTCGGCTTAAGTATGCCAATCTGGTCGTAATAACGCAGTGTTTTTAGGGAGAGCTTGCTTAGCCTGGAAAATGCACTGATTTTGAACAAAGTATCATCTCCAATCCATATCATAATGTGAGTATACAGTCTCCCGTGCAGGGGAAAGTCAAACCCTAATAAGATATACAACAGAACATAAGAGTACGGTTTCCAGAAAACCGTACTCTCTAGCTCTATCCATATATATTCGACTTTAGTTTACTGGCCGAGAAGTCCGGCCAAGGAATCCAGCGGCTTTCCCTAAATAACAAGCCGGCTTCTCCCTATTCATCACAGCTGTGGCAATAGATATCGAAAAAGGTAGCCGGCTTTGGAGTCGGCTACCTTCAATGTCTTCATTGAGATATATCATGTCCCGTTAACGTAATCTACTTTTAAAGTCAGAGTCATCTAATCGTCTGGTAAACGAGGCCTATGGCTCCAGAATCAAATGTCGTGTTTTCGATAAGTTTAAGATTGATCTTCTCCCTGAGACCTTGGAATAACGGCAACCCGCTGCCGATCAGGACGGGAGAAACCGTAATTTTATACTCATCTATTAAATCAAGCTGCATAAGGTAGTGTGCGAACCTAGGACTGCCGAGGATGACCATATCCTTGCCTGGCTGCTGTTTGAGGTTTTTGATCTCTTCCTCGACATCTTCTTTCACCAGTCTGGAATTGTTCCATTCGACGTTCTCCAGCGTCGTTGAAAAAACGACTTTGGCTGTCTTTTCGATCCACTCGGCATGATTAAGTTCATGCTGTGAAGCTGATGGGTTCGAGGGCACAGATGGCCAGTAACTGTGCATCATCTGATAAGTTCCACGTCCCCAAATGACAGTGTCGGCAGTACTCAGAATTTCTTTTGCGTGCTTCTCCAAATCAGCATCGTAAGCAACCCAGCCAATGTCCATTTCACCGTTCGGCCCTTCTACAAAACCGTCAAGCGATGCGTGCAAAAATAGAACAAGTTTTCTCATTTTCAGTTCTCCTTTGTTCATGAGGGATCTCTACATTAACTACATTATAGGACAACTCAGCTTGGGTTGTTTCTTACGGATTGCTAATCACAAATGGGTTCTCAGCTAGCTGTATAACTGACTCGCTGACGAATGATGGAACTGTATCAAAAGTAGTAGGAGATTAATTAAAGCATAAATTAGAAAAGGAGAAGCGCTGGAATGCCTCACCTTCTTCTTCTTCTATCAAATCACACCCATAAACGACCTGTTTCGCAGGTGTTCTTCACTCGCGTTTATTGATCCATGGTTTCTATAACAACAGCCTTACCAAAATCTTCGCTTAGCAGAATCTCAATTAATTTGTGCGCAGTGTATTCAGGCGTTTGTAGCTTCCCTTCCTCAGAAAGTTGAATGAATTCATTAACATAAGGGAAAAGATCATTACTTACGGATCGAATTTCCGATTGTAAATTGGTATCGATCATACCTGGATATACAGCGACTACTTTTGCTGGATATGTCACGCGCTTTTGCTCAATGTCTATACTCTTCGTAAATGAGTCAAGGCCGGCTTTTGCAGTGCTGTAACAGCTTTGTGAGGGTAATAAATATTTTGCGGATGCTGAGGATATGTTTAGAATTCTTTTATCCACATTCATATCTTTGGTACGTTTAAGATAGTTAGCTGTTATTATCATTGGTGCTAATAGATTTAAATGGATGTTCTCTATTATTTGATCCGTTTCTATCCGTTCAATTGGGCTCACAGGAGTCAACATGGCAGCATTATTGATAAGATAGATCGCATCATCGTTGGAATAAAGCTCAATTTGACGGAAGATGTCTTCAAAAAGTTGATCAATCTCGCCAAAGTTTGTTAAATCAAAATTATAATAATCAATTCTGCAGTCCCTCTCCTTGGCTAGATCGATAATCCGTTGGTTCGAAGTTCTAGAAATGCATATAAGGTGATGGTTCTTATCGATTAATTGATTAGCCAACGATTCACCAATACCTCTTGATGTACCTGTAATCAATATATGTTTCAACCGGATCCCTCCCTATAAGTTAACTATGTATTTTCTCGAATAATGATTCTATTAACAGTCTCTTCCCAAATCATCTGATACTCCAAATCCATCTTCATCATCTTACATCTAGACAAATTATCAATAAGAAGGGCAAGAATTTTAGCACTGACTTCGATTTTTGTAGGTTCAACTAGACCCAGATCACTGCCTTTTAATAATAAATTATAGAAACCCTTGATAAAATCTTGTTGAACTTTCAATAAGGGAGCCCTAAATTGCTCATCACGCTCGGCTAGCATAGTGAACTCACTAAGCACTCTTAATGTTGAACGATACTCTTCATCATCGCTTGGCAGCATATTTAAACCGCCCCGAATCATCGTCTCTACAAAATTGTCTTTATTAACGGATTCAGCATCAAAGTAAGCAGCAAAATAATGATCCCTAAAAATATAGTCGAATGTTCGGCTAATCAACTCTTCCTTTGTTGCAAAATGGTAGTATATAGAGGATTTGGTTATGCCTACTTTTTTAGAAATCAAGCCCAAACTCGTTCTCTCTATCCCATGCTCTGCAAACAGCTCATATGCTGCTTGGACGATATGACTTGATGTAATCTCTCTTTTCTTGATAACCTTCAGGCTCCCTTCATCTGAATTAATGCCATTATAAGGATTATCATAATGTATTGTCAATAATTTAACGACCGATCGTTTAAAAAATAAATCTATCTAATCGGTACAAGTTCTTGTCCCCAGCCATGTACAATAAACTTATACCGATAAAATAAAAAGCCGCTAAAAT
>NZ_AEXS01000138.1:0-1311 GCF_000204455.1 Paenibacillus sp. HGF5
GGTGCCAAACCTCCCCGTCGATGTGGACTCTTGGGGGAGATAAGCCTGTTATCCCCAGGGTAGCTTTTATCCGTTGAGCGATGGCCCTTCCATGCGGTACCACCGGATCACTAAGCCCGACTTTCGTCCCTGCTCGACTTGTAGGTCTCGCAGTCAAGCTCCCTTATGCCTTTGCACTCTTCGAATGATTTCCAACCATTCTGAGGGAACCTTGGGGCGCCTCCGTTACTCTTTAGGAGGCGACCGCCCCAGTCAAACTGCCCGCCTGACACTGTCCCCGTACCGGATCACGGTACCAGGTTAGAACCTAGATACGATCAGGGTGGTATCCCAACGTCGCCTCCACACAAGCTGGCGCTCATGCTTCAAAGGCTCCCACCTATCCTGTACAGATCGTACCCAAATCCAATATCAAGCTGCAGTAAAGCTCCATGGGGTCTTTCCGTCTTGTCGCGGGTAACCTGCATCTTCACAGGTATTAAAATTTCACCGGATCTCTCGTTGAGACAGCGCCCAAGTCGTTACGCCATTCGTGCGGGTCAGAATTTACCTGACAAGGAATTTCGCTACCTTAGGACCGTTATAGTTACGGCCGCCGTTTACTGGGGCTTCGGTTCACAGCTTCGGGTTTAACCCCTAACCGCTCCCCTTAACCTTCCAGCACCGGGCAGGCGTCAGCCCGTATACTTCGCCTTACGGCTTCGCACAGACCTGTGTTTTTGCTAAACAGTCGCTTGGGCCTTTTCACTGCGGCCCCCTCGGGCTATTCACCCTACCGAGGCACCCCTTCTCCCGAAGTTACGGGGTCATTTTGCCGAGTTCCTTAACGAGAGTTCTTCCGCGCGCCTTAGAATTCTCTTCTCGCCTACCTGTGTCGGTTTGCGGTACGGGCACCTTCACCTGACTAGAGGCTTTTCTTGGCAGTGTGAGATCATGACCTTCGCTACTGTAATTTTCACTCCCCATCACAGCCCAGCCTTATCGATGTGCGGATTTGCCTACACATCAGCCTCACTGCTTGGACGGACATCCATCAGTCCGCGTCACTACCCTCCTGCGTCACCCCATCGTTCATAACGGTTTACGGTGGTACAGGAATTTCAACCTGTTGTCCTTCGATTACGCCTTTCGGCCTCACCTTAGGTCCCGACTTACCCTGAGCGGACGAGCCTTCCTCAGGAAACCTTGGGCTTTCGGCGGATCAGATTCTCACTGATCTTTTCGTTACTCATACCGGCATTCTCACTTGTATGCTGTCCAGCGCTCCTTACGGTACACCTTCAACCTACATACAACGCTCCCCTACCCCTG
>NZ_AEXS01000137.1:0-6232 GCF_000204455.1 Paenibacillus sp. HGF5
ATCCACCCACCTGGTGTCCCCGATATATGTAGAAAAGCTTATGACTTCCGCAGCCGGATTGAACTGCCTGATAAAACCGGCTATCAAGCTGTTGGAACCGAATGTAGGCGAGATCAGCACCAAGCTGTTGATTTTTCGTAGAACGTCTTGGTCGATCTGTCGCATGACTTCCATATAAGCGTCGGTGGTCACTGCCAAAATCAGGGTATCCCACTGGCCTTCGATGGCTTCAAAGCCTCGGTATACTTCGTCCAAGCGGCATTCGCCTTCCATGGCAAGATGCTTTACGTTTTGGATGCTTACGCGAACCCTTTGATCGCTGGCCGCAAGCGATTCAAAAAAATCCGCGGAACGGACCGATGCCCGACCGGCAATGCCCAAATGACAATGGAACCCTTTCTTAAGGATCACTGCCAGCTGCAAGGCGGCAGGACCCGTTCCCAATAACAGGACTCGCTTCATATCCCTCACAAGGACACCTCACTTCAATTTGCCATGTGCAATGATGCTTTTTTGTACAACGCGATGTCGAATATATCGTTTCGGCGCAATACCGTATCAACGAGTTTCCATTTGTCCTCATCCGTTTCTTTCATGGGGTAATTGAATAAAGACTTCAATCGGTTTCCGTGCCTCATGGCCACAACGACCTCTTCATTCGTTAGTGGATGTAACCGCTGCAACATGTCGTACTTTTCGGCAACCGTTGAGCTAAAAATGATGTGGGTGACCTCTTTTATGTAATCAAGGTATTCTACCGGCGTATTTTCCAGCCGGATCTTCAGCTCCGGGCCTAATGTCTCGATAACCTTTACCCCGAGCCTAATGGCCTCATCGTCAATGTCGATGCCGATCACCTCGGCTCCCGTTCGCTTGGCAATCAATAGAGCCGTCATCGGAAATGCGCCGGATCCAACCAGCAGTACGATCGACTTCGAAGTCACTTGGAAGCTTCCGAACTCTTTCTCGATGCATTCTTCGATATTCCTGAAATAATCGGTGATCCCCGTGTCTCCCTTGATCAATTTCAATGCGCGATATTTCTCCAGAGTCGCTACGCCGCGTGCCGAATACGCTCTCAATTCCTCCGCAAGCCCGTTTAAACCTCCAGCTCCTTGCCGCTCCAGCTCATCCCATATGTTGGAGTTGGACTGGTCGGTAATAAATGCTGAATAATCATCGACCAGACGTTCCAGCTCCGTTCGGTGACGGGAAATATCATCGAAGCGGTCTGCGTAGTACTTAAACCTTGTTAAATATTCAGCCAAGGATTGATCAAACATGGTTAGTTTCACGATTTCCCACCCCCGCAATATGGTCTTCATTCAGATCAATGAATGCGATGCCTTGAGCTGCAATGCCAACGGCCCATTCGATTTCCAGATGCGTCAACCGGTTTTGATCAAATAGGGCCTTTACATGAATCGTTCCGCCGGGCTGTTTGATGGAAGCCTCGACACCCCTCTTATGCTTCCAAGCTAAGTAGGCGCCTACGGAAGCGGTGCCGGATCCGCAACCTCTTTCCCACACCGCGCTATTAAGCTCCGGTACATAAATGAGCGGAGTCAGTTCCCTAATGCGGGAGTTGTATAACAGGATTCCGACCATTCTTGCATCGAGAAAGGGTCCGATGTGCTTGGCCATGGCCAACATGCTGCTGTTCATTTGCGCATCGAAGCGCTCCACTTCAATCACAAAATGAACAAAGTCTTTGTATCGAACGACAACCGCATCAACAAGGGAGCATCCGTCTTGAAGGACCGTTTGATCAATTCTCACCGGAAGCGGCATGTTGACCCTGCAGCGATAATCCTCCTTGTTTTTTGTTATATGGCATGACACTAACCGCTCCGCCCCTGAAACCTCTAGTCGAAACTCGGTTGTTAGATGTCGTTTTATCCCCTGAACCTCAGCCAGGTATGCCGCTAGGGCCATGCAAGCATTCCCGCAAAATTCACCTCCTGCCATCCGCAGAAACGCATCCGCATCATCTTTCATGGATTGTTCGATAAAACCAACCTGCTCAGCATAAACATTGTCGTATGACATGATTTTAGCAGCGACGCGTTTATGTTCATCGGGCGGAAGCTTGGTGTTAATGAGAATCGTCATGTTCTGCGTAGGATTGCATTTCACAAAATCGATCTTCTGCTTCATCACGGGCTCCCTCTGTTCCAATGGATTGCCAGTTGGATTGATGTTCTCTAATCGTAATTATTACGATTAAGAATGATGAGAATATAGCATGGCTTTTCGAAATAGTCAACATTTTAGCAAGAAAAAAACTCTTTCGACGTCATCATCGGAAGAGTTATTTATGCGTATACTGGCTATCTTGCTTGGAATAGAAGCGCACGTCTTCTTTATCGTTAATGGTCGCTAATGCCACATCTTGAATATTCTTATGAGCAGGCGTTACTTTTAATTTGAGCCAATCAAGATCCTTTCCGATTTCCTGAAGGAGCAGCATATCGATTTTTCCATCCACGATAATCGGCCTCGAGATCGTAAATGGTTGGGTCACTATGTTCATATCAGACGGAGTAACCGGTTGGTATGGAGTGTCCACGAATACGGAAATGGTTCCCCCCGGTTCCCACAAAGCCAGCGATACTTTCTGTATATCCTCTACTTTCTCTTTTCTAAGCTCGGAGAATAAATAATCGACGGAGATCCTTGCTTTAGACAGGTTATGGAATTGGATGAGACCATTTTTAACGAGCGTGATGGGTGGCGGATCTAGATAACGTTTGATGAACGGCCACTTCAGGCTCAGCCATGTCGCCGCGACATACAGCACAATGATCACGATGGTGGTGATCATTGATCCTTCCAAGCCCAGTTCCTCGTCTGAGAGCGGGTGAGCTATTATATTGCCGAGAATGAGAGCGATAATGAAATCTAGAAATCTTAATTGAGAAATGGAACGCTGTCCCATTACTTTCGCTACTAAAAGTAAAAAACAAAGCTAACGATGCCTCTTAAGATCCATTGGACGGACGTCAGCGTTTCTTGGCTTTCAAAAAATTCCAATCCATTCAGCCCTTTCCACAAAATCTGACATATTCAGTAAGTTCCCCTTATGCTCCAATCCCTATACAAGATCGAGTATATAAAGGAGCTCATCAATCAAATAAAAAAAGAAGAAATACATCCGCGTATTTCTTCTTCCTGCAAATAAAATTAAAGAATTAGGAGAGTTTCGGTTATTCTATTGCTTATTTTCTTTGGAATATAAGGTTTCTTCAGCAACCTGTGCCAGTTCCTCAGCCTTGATGCTAATCTCATGAATCGTTGCCGAGAACTCCTGAATCGTCCTTGACTGGGTATCGGTCAGCGTGTGGATATCGTCAAAAGCATGATTTAGCCGCTGTAGAAAATCCTGTATATGCTTGGTGATGCCATTAATCTGGTCCACGTTTTCTTTGGAGCTTGTCGCCAGCTTCCGAATCTCATCGGCAACGACCGAGAATCCCCTACCGACTTCCCCTGCCCTTGCCGCTTCGATCGAAGCATTAAGGCCTAACATGCTGCTCTGATCCGAAATTTCCTTCACGACGGTGGAAATCTTGCCGATCTGCTGCGCACTGGAGCTAACCTCCGACATTTGGCCGGTTACGTCCGATACCCGATCGGTAAGGCGGGCGATGGATTGGCTAATATCTTCAATGGATGCGGTGGTCTGCTCGACAATCGCGGAAAAGCTCTCGGCCATCTCAAACAGCATATTCGCTTTTTCAAGGCTTGTACCCATGCCTACGCCGCCGATTACCCTGCCAAACTCGTCATGCAGCGGGATCGCCCGTGCAGCAAGCGGAAATCCAAACAGCTCTTTCGGAACGACTGCCGATATAGCTTTATTATTGCGGATGGCATCGGTTACGATGTCCCCCTCCACGAGCGGGTCCCCAGGTTTGACATTCAGCGAAAAGGTTCTTCCCGGAATGTTGATGATGAGCTTCTCCGTGTCGTAAATGCCAATCGTGATGTCATCATTCGTAAGACTTTTCAAAAGTGGAGCTACCTTGACAAAGGCCCCAATCATCTCGTGCTGCGTTTGTTCCTCAGTTACATTGCTCATGCTATCTCCCCCAACCCTTCATACGGGCGCTATTGTCCGCCATTCAATGTCGTCAAGCTTATAGGCGTATCATTGGGAACCGCATCTTCCCTTCTGATCACTATATTTATCGTCCGAATGCAGCGAATCGTTGAGTAGGATGTTGGGCTGGAACAATAAAAATCCCTTCCTCATTCGGTGAGGAAGGGACGTTGTCGAAAGGTTATACCGCTTGGCGCAGCCGCTCAAACAATATGTTGTTTTCCAGATGGATATGCTCGAAGGTGTCCTTTTCAAGCATGGCTAACCGTTGAAAGACAAGCCGATACGTACCGCAGGCATCAGCCGGAAGCTCGAAATCGGATGTTACGTCCCGGAGCTCCTGCAGCAAGCTGCCGGCATGAGCATGTTCATCTTCCAGTTCGGATACGTGCGGCTTAAGCTCTGCTGCCGCTTGGTGGCTAGGGTCCGCCACAAATTTCAAGATGAGCGGAAATACATGCTCGTCCTCGTCCTTCGTATGCTCTAACAGCTCCTTTTTCAATTCCGAGAAGAGCTCCTGCACGCGAAGCAGCTCGGGGTGATGCTCTCCATGCACACGGGCCAATTTCGTTACATAGGGCGTTAATGCCGGTAATTCATCACGGAGGAAGGCATGATGTTTTTGTTGGATATGATCAATCAGTTCGGATTCCTTCAATGAAGCGGGACGGCTTTCCTGGTAATCGGCAAACTTGCTCTCTACGGACCGAACCTGCTCCAGAACGGCGGCTGGATCCAAAAGACGCTGCTTGGCTGCCTCTTCCAAAGGCACCTGGCCGCCACAACAAAAATCGATGCGGAGGGATCGAAATAAATCCGCGGTTTGCGGGATGGATGTCACAATATCGGATACTTGGCTCTGAAGCGTGAATGAACTCATATTCAAACCTCCCTAGACTAAATACGTGTTTGTGAACTTTTTCACTCTTACAACTCAAGTATATGAAACTCCCATCCCCGCATATGTGATTGCAGTCATACTGAAATGTAACACTATGTGAACGATAGTATCGAAAGGACCACGGGAGCCAGGACAACAACAAACAGGGATGAAATCATCCCTGTTTTGTTCTTAAAGCTGCCCAGTTTCTTCGTCATCGTTCACATTACTCGGCCTTCGGACCGATGCCTGTTTTCGCCGAGATATTTACATTGGAAAATGTGGAAGTATTGTATTTCCACGTCTCATTGTTAACTTTAGCCGCATCCGCCACAAGCCCGACATAGACTTGCTTCGGCAAATCGACTTGGACGTTTCCAACCGTGGTCCAGCTGGTTCCATCTTGAGAAACGAACGATGTGAATTGATTATCCTTGCGGACAAGCTTGATCCAGTATGGCAGCTGAAATTCCTGATCCGGCTGAATCCTCGCGACCTCGCCGCCCTCCTCGGCTCGACTAAGGGTTACGCCTCTTTTCCCCGTGCGAATATAAGGGACGACAAGGGAAACGAACGAGGCATCCTCTTTCAGGCTCTCGCGGAACATGATGCCGGCTTCCGCTTCCTCATTCGTGGGAGTGATGCTTTCAATCCGGGCAACGATTTCAGCATCTCCCTTTACCTTCTGATATGCAAAATGAAAGACGTCCTTCGTGCCGCCGATATCACCCGCGGACTTGACGGTCACCTCGCCCGGCGCGCCGCCGAGCTGCGTGTGTCCCGGAATTCCCGGACTGCCGACATCGGCCGATTTCCAAGGCCTGATGCTCCCTTTAGTGTTCGCATGAACGACCACGCTCGTTGAGAATGCCATCGTGCCTGTATCGTCGATCGCTTTTGCGGCCCAGTAATGGGTGCCATCCGCAACATCCGTCCACTGATAGCGGAACGGCATGCTTTCGTCCTCCCCAACCTTTTCTCCGTTCCGGTAAAACTCCACCTTGGTTACGCTGCCGTCTTCATCGGAAACGGACGCTTCAATCGTGACGTTCGAGCCGGCTTTTACCACCGTGTTGTTTGCCGGGGCGGTAATGACCGCTGAGGGATTGGCCGATCCGTTTCCTGGTATGGAATTCAGATACAGCTCCAGATTCGTAAATCCTTCGTTATTGGTCATATTGCGGTCGCTCGGATCTTTCGGATCCAGCCCGTGGGAGATCTCCCAATCATTCGGCATTCCATCTTGATCG
>NZ_AEXS01000136.1:0-25107 GCF_000204455.1 Paenibacillus sp. HGF5
ACGCCGGCGTTCCCTTCGGAATCAACGGATTCCACGAAATCAGCCGGGATGTCACGGTGAAGTCCGGCGGCACCATCGTCGATGCCGTGGACCCGAGCCGCTATGACACGATATTTGCCTGCGGCCCGGTTGGGATGATGCACAGCTTGGCGCAAAAAGCCGAAGGTACCGACGCGAAGCTCCATGTCTCCATCGAGAAGCGAATGGGCTGCGGCATCGGGGCATGCAACAGCTGCACGTTAACTGCCGCGGGTTCGAACCGCAAGGCGTGCACCGACGGGCCCGTATTTCTGGCGAAGGAGGTGAACTGGAATGATCTCCATCGATTGTGAACTGGCGGGCGTGCCGCTGTCGAATCCGATATTGGCGGCCTCGGGCACGTTCGGTTTCGGCAAACCGTATGCGGATCTGTATCCGCTTCGCAAGCTCGGTGGCATTGTCTCCAAGGGATTGACCCTGACCCCGCGGCTAGGCAATACGGGTACGCGGATCTATGAAACGCCATCGGGCATCATGAACAGCATCGGCCTGGAGAATCCGGGAATCCGGGCTTTTCTGGAGCACGAATTATCCGACATGGCTTCGCACGGGACGGCGGTCATCGTCAATCTCGGCGGCGGCACTGTACGGGAATATGCGGAGGGCGCCGAGCTGCTTACCGAAGCCAGCCGCAAGCTGCGCTCAGCCGGCAAACGGGCCGTCGACATGATCGAGCTTAACATCTCCTGTCCCAACATCAAGGAAGGCGGGCTTGCCTTCGGCATCGAGAATGAGCAGGCTCGAGCGGTGGTTCGCGCAGTCCGCAACGCCACCACGCTGCCTCTGCTCGTCAAGCTCTCTCCCGGGGCGAAGGATTTGAAGGAAATGGCACGGATGTGTGAAGCCGAGGGGGCCGACGGCCTCTCGCTAATCAATACGATTCAGGCGATGGCGATTGATATTCGGGAACGCTGCAGCGTTTTTGACAGAGCCTACGCCGGATTATCCGGGCCGGCGATTAAACCGATCGCCCTGCGGATGGTCCATCAGGTGGCCCGGTCGGTGTCCATCCCGGTGGTGGGAATCGGCGGCATCTGCAGTGCCGAGGATGTCCTCGAATTCATCATGGCAGGCGCTGCAGCCGTACAGATCGGTACGTACAACTTCATCAACCTCCGTGCGGGAGATACCCTGGCTGAAGAACTGATTCAACTGATGGAGAACGAGGGCATTCAATCCCTGGATGACATTCGAGGCATTATTTGACGGATGCTCAACTTCCTGAAAATCAGCATGATCGCCTGAACATGAAGCACCGTGTCAGTTTGTGATTTTTTTCACCGATAACTATTCTTTTTCAGAATACAATGAACTCAAGAACAATATTTGTGAAGTAATTCACAAAATTATAGGAGGAAACCAGAATGAAAAGGACACTCTCTCTATCCCTCTCCGTCATGTTGATGTTTGCGCTGCTCGTAGGCTGCGGAGGCAACGGAGACAAAGAGCCTGTCACCACGGACAAACCGGCAGAGAGCCAAAACACGGATAATGCCGGAAACGGGGAGCAACCGGCACAAGAAGGAACGGCCCTGCAGGACGGCTTATATTACGCCGAAGGCGATTTTGCCGAGGATTCCGGCTGGAAGGAACTCGTCGCGATTAAAGTCGAAGGCGGTAAAATCGTCAGCGCCAACTGGAACGGTCTGCATAAGGACGGCGGCTTGGACAAAAAGACATTTTCCGAAAAAGGCTTCTACGGCATGAAGGAAAAAGGCGGCGCTCAAGCGGAATGGCATGAGCAGGCAGCCAAGATGGAGGAATACCTGGTGGCTCAGCAGTCCGTTGAAGGGCTCGCCTTGAACGACGAAGGCCGCACGGATGCCGTATCCGGGGTATCGATCCATGTCAACGGATTTACGGAACTGGCAGCCAAAGCGCTGGCCGCGGGACCTGTTGAAGCAGGACCATACAAAGACGGCAGCTACCACGCGGAAGCGGCTGACTTCGATGCCAAATCCGGCTGGAAGGAAACCGTCGACGTTACCGTAATTAACGGTAAAATCGCCGCAGTCAGCTGGAACGGCGTTCATAAAGACGGAGGCACCGACAAAGTCACCCGCTCCAAATCAGGCGAATACGGCATGAAGAACGGCGGGGCTCAGTCCGAATGGCACGAGCAGGCTTATCAAGCCGAGCAGTATTTGATCGAAAAGCAAGACCCGCAAGCCATCGTAACGGGTGAAGACGGCAAAACCGATGCCATCTCCGGTGTATCCATCCACGTCAACGGATTCGTAGAACTGGCAGCGAAAGCGCTCGAAGGCGCCAAATAAGCCACAAGTACGATAGAAAGAAGACAACTATTCCTTGAGGGGAGATTCGCATGAAACAGATTATCGTGCTGGGCGGCGGATACGGCGGTATACTTACCGCCAAGAAGCTGGCTAAACGACTGCGCAAACAGAAGGATTTGCGGATAACACTCATCGACCGCAAGCCGTATCATACGCTGCTGACCGAGCTTCATGAAGTGGCCGCCAACCGGGTCGAGGAGGATTCCATCAAAATCGACCTAAAAAAAGTATTTTCCGGATTCCGGAACGTGGACGTGGTGCTGGATGAAATCGGAGGCATCGACTTTGACGGCCAAACGCTCCAGGGAGAGAAACAGACCTACAACTACGACTATTTAGTCATCGGTACAGGCAGCAAGCCAACCTTCTTCGGCATACCGGGTGCGGATCAACACGCCTTTACCCTGTGGTCTTACGATGATGCGGTCCGCCTGAAAGAACATACCCTGAATATGTTCCGCAAAGCGGTTCTTGAGCGCAACCCGCAGGTCCGCAAGGAAATGCTGACCTTCGTCGTTGTCGGCGGCGGATTCACCGGTGTGGAAATGATCGGCGAGCTGGCCGAATTCACCCAGCAATTATGCAAGGAATTCTACGTGGATCCAAGCGAGGTTACGCTTCACGTTGCCGACATGGTCGACAAGATCCTTCCGATCCTGCCAGAGCCGTTAATACGCAAAGCCGAGAAGCGGCTGCGTAAAATGAACGTCAACATCATCACGGGCTCCAAGATTACGGAGGTTAAGCCGGACGGCGTTACCGTCGGCGGCAGCGATATCAAATCCCGCACCGTTATCTGGACCGCGGGGGTGGAAGGTTCCGATGTGGTCGGCAGCATGGATGTCGAGCAAAAAGGCCGCAAGCGGATTTTGACCAACGACAAGCTTCAAATTCCTGCTCATCCGAACGTATATGTCGTCGGGGACAATATATTCTACATTCCTGAGGGCGCGGCTGCACCCGTACCTCAAATGGTGGAAAACGCCGAACTCGCGGCCCCGGTCATTGCGCATAACATCGTGGCTGAATTATCGAACAAAC
Source organism: Paenibacillus sp. HGF5 (assembly GCF_000204455.1). NCBI lineage: Bacteria > Bacillati > Bacillota > Bacilli > Caryophanales > Paenibacillaceae > Paenibacillus > Paenibacillus sp. HGF5. Next base: position 3,378 of record NZ_AEXS01000136.1, read on the forward strand.
CGATGAAATCCTACAAGCCGACGTTCCACGGCACGATGGTCTGTATCGGCAGCCGCTACGGGGTAGCCAACGTGGGCGTGCCGGGCCATATGTTCAGGCTCAGCGGCTTCCCGGCCATGCTGGTCAAACATCTGATCAACATGCTCTATCTGTTCCAGGTTTGCGGCTTCAACAAGGTATACCATTATATGCTGCATGAGTTCTTCCATGTCCGGAACAACCGCAGCTTCGTGGGCGGGCATTTTGCCAAACGCTCGCCGAATTTCTGGCTCGTTCCGCTGCGGATTTTTGCCGGATGGATGTGGCTGTCCCAAGGGTGGGATAAGATTCACAAGATCATTGACGATCCGAACAAAATGTTCCTCATTCCTGCCAAAGCAGCCGACGGCGTAAGCGCAGCTTCCGCTGCAGGCGCCGATGCAGCCGGAGCCGGAGCGGCAGACGCGGTGTCCGCTGCCTCCGCTTATACCGCAGAAGCGGTCTCTGCCCTTCCGGTGCCGGATTTCTTGAAATCCATCGTCGACTGGTCGATGGACCTGATGTTCTATACCGGAGACGGCGGCTATACTTCTCTTGCCTATGTGTTTCAGACCTCGATGGTATTGGCTGAGCTGATCGTCGGCATCCTGCTGATCGTCGGATTGTTCACGGCACCTGCAGCCGTAGCCAGCGTCGCCATGGGCGCCATGGTTTGGGTATCGGGTATGGCACCTAACGAGATGCTGTGGTATCTGGCAGCAGGAATCGCCTTGATCGGCGGATCGGGCAGCACGTTCGGACTTGACTACTATGTGTACCCTTGGCTGAAAAAGGTATGGAGACGAATACCGATCGTAAGGCGCTGGTACGTGTATACGGACTAATTCTTCTCTATTCAATAGAACGGGCTGATCGTATGGCGCTTTGCCGAATCAAGCTCAAGCCCTAACCGTTCTGCCGGCATTCACACTCTGATCAACACGAGCCTTCCGGAAGGAGTCAATAACGATGGATATGAAGCTATTACAGGATACGATCGACCTGCTTCGGTCGCATATCGATTCCGGAACGGATATCGATTGGATGGAGATGGATAACAGACCGGTGAGGGACATCGCCGATATGCTCAACGCTTATGAACTCGCCTATTCACGCAAAATGACGGTGCTGGCTTGCTGCATCCTGATTCATACTGCGCTAAACAAGCATGGCAAGCTGCAAGCGAAGGATAACGAGAGACTGACGCGTTTGCTGCTGGACGGCGATTATTTGACCGGACTCATGTACCGGATTGCCGTCAAGCGAAAGGAATGGAAGCTGCTGTCCCGGCTTCTCCCCTTTCATAAGCGCATGCAGCTCAGCCTGCTCAAGAACGTTTCACCCGAAAGGATATTCAACGAGCTTAAGCGCGAAATCCGCAGCTATCTGGAGCAGCGGAGCGCGTAAGAAGCCATCCATGGAAAGGGGCGCGGATACAGATGAACCTTCATAACCGAATCGGAGTGGATCTCGCTTCCTTCGATCGCCTGCTCCGGGAGGTCGTCAGCTCAGACCGCGACCTCCCCCCTTCCTCCGTGGTACTGAGCAGCGTCATGGATCTCATTAACGCCGGCGGCAAGCGGCTGCGCCCGCTTATGGTCGTGCTCGGCAGCCGTTTCGGGGAAAGCGGCCATGAGCCCGCCGTCATGAAAACCGCCGTACTGCTTGAATATCTGCATATGGCCTCGCTGGTGCACGATGACATTATCGATCAATCCGATATGCGGCGCGGCATGCCGACCCTGCACGAGACGACCGATGTCCAGACGGCGGTGCACATCGGCAACTACATGATTGCCCGTGCCATCGAATGGGCCGCCGGTCATCCGGGCGGCGACCCGGACGGGAACAGCGAAGACATCTCCGAAGACGAGGCCTACCGTTTAGCCGAGCTTGCGGCGCTGGTCACCGAGCTCTGCATGGGAGAATACGATCAGCTTCAACACCGCTTCGACTTCGGACTGACGATGGAGCAGTATTTGGAGAAAACGCGCTGCAAAACGGCCCTGTTGATGGCCCACTGCCTGAAAGCGGGCGCGGAAGCAGCCCATGCGGATGCCGGAACCGCTGAACGGCTCTTTCAATTCGGGGAGTCGCTCGGCATGGCCTTTCAAATCCGAGATGACCTCCTTGATTTCACGGAGCCCAAGGAGGCCATCGGCAAGCCGGCTGGCGCAGACCTGCGAAACGGCAACATTACGCTGCCGGTGCTTTACGCCCTAAACGATCCTGCCCTTGCCCCTAGAATCAGGCAGCTCGGCCCTCATTCCGCCGCGGCAGACATGGATGACGTCATCCACCGCATCGCCGCAAGCGGCGCGATCGGGCAGAGCGAAGAACTTGCCCGTTTCTATGCGGAACATGCCCAGCGCATGATCGTCGACTTCGCGGATCACCCGGCTCAACGTGATTTGCAGGCGTTGCTCCATTATTTCCTGCCCTAAAGACAGACATGAAGCCATATACTCCAAACGAACAGGGATACGTCCATCATGGATGCATCCCTGTTCGATATGAAAGGATGTTTAATCAACATGCATCGCACACGAATCTGGCGGTGGCGAATTGCACTGACGGCCTTCCTGCTCCTGCTTGCTGCCGGGGGCTTCATGCTATTCAGGACATCTCCTCTTGCGGAACAGGAGACCGTTGACACGCAAGTGAGCTCCATCGCCATTTTTGCGCTCAAGGGCTGCGGCGGCTGTTCCAAGGCGCTGGGCGTCATGGAGCAGATGGAAGCAACCTCCCCGGACTACCGTTACCAGTATTTCAGCATTTCGGAGGATACGGAAGCCGTTAACCGGTACGGTATTACGGAGCACCCGACCATCCTGTTCCTGAACGCTCAGGAGGAAGAACTCGGAAGACTGACCGAAGATATATCAAGCGGCAGTATCCTGCGGGAGCTGGAAGATATCGCCGCGAACGGTGCACGCCCGCCCGAGGGAGCGACTCTCTCGGCCATCCCCGGCACGATGCCCAGCGTAACCCTCCATGCCTATGACCCGCATTCCGGTCTATTCACGCCGGTATCCCAGTACGTGCAGACGGATACCTCCGTCCGCTATCCGAAGGTCAGTGCCATGACGATGCTGGCCCAGCTTTCGGATCTGCTGCCGCCCGAGCTGGAAAGCGCCATCCCGGCCGGCGTAAGCTTCGCCGAAATCCGAACCGAACACGGGGTAACCGTGGTGGAGCTGTCCCCATCGTTTCGTGCTTTTACCGGCTCTAAGGAGGGAGAACGGGCGGAAGAAGCCATCGCGCTTACGCTGCAGACCTTTGAAGGCGTGAACGGCGTTCAAGTTGTAAGCGGCGCGTATCGCAGCGACATCCTCTATGCGGAAGCCCTTGCTGGCCGTTCCGACGGCAAAACCGAATACCTGCTGCATCCCGATACGCCTCTTCCGCATATGTCCAGCGTGAAGGAATACAATGCAGCCATCCTCCATGCCGGCCACTTGGCCTTCATGCCCTGCTTCTGCGGATGCGGCGATGCCGGCCATAGCAGCAACCTCAATTGCTACTATGCTCAAGAGGAAGACGGCAGGCTCACGCCAACCACGCACGCGAAATTCTGCCAAACCTGCCTGGACGTCACGAATATGTACTTGGGCGGCAGGCAGCAGGGGCTGAGTCTGAAGGAAATCCGGCAATCCGTGGACCGGGCCTACGAGGGGATCAAGCCGACGGATACACCGATGCCGATGAATGAATAGGTATGACAAAAACACCGTTCCGTAAAGGATCGGTGTTTTTATCTATATTTTCTATGAGATGCGTTGTAAAACTATAATTCCCATATTATAACTTTACGACAGGCATGAATCTCATCTATGATTTGACTGGGTAAATCATCCACCTTATGGGATACGCCAAAATTAAAAATCGGCAGATTAGAGGAGACGTATTACAACGTGATCAGAAAACACCTAAGCTTTTTTACACTGGCATTGCTGTTTCTTATGTTTACCCTTGAAGAGACGGAAGCCTCCAGCCAAAAAGTTAGTTTAACCCTCCCAAACGGGGCCACCTACTATGGTGAAGCGAAGAACAACAAACCTCATGGAAAAGGTACGATGCGATGGGGACCTTCCAAAGTATACAGCGGCGAGTGGCACAATGGGCAAAGATCCGGTACAGGCAAATACATATCGGACAAGCTTCCCGAGGATATGAAAATCGTCTACGAGGGGGAATGGCGAAACGATCGTCCTAACGGAACGGGAATGCGGAGCGAAAGCAACCCTGATTTTGAATTTCATGTAATCTCGAAGGGCATTTTCAAGGATCATGACTTGCTGTCAGGTTATACCGTGATGCAATCCATGGACATCCTTGGGTTTGAGTACCGGAATGAGACCACTCTATTGGAGTTTTCCGCATCGGATCGGGAGCAGGCAAATGAATTGATGCAATCCAAATTGGCCCGCGGCCGCATTCAACTGCTGAATTATTACAAAAGGGATAAGTCCACGCCTGACTACAAAGGGTTCGCATATGCAAGCGAGATGGAGGACTACGGGAGTTCCATCAGCGAAGGCATATATCGAACGGGTGACTATGGGGTGATGGAGCTTTATACTGGAATGAATCAACGCTTCGAGGACGAAGAGCACTATAGAGTAGAGAATTACAAGAACGGAAGACTCGTCTCTGCAAGAGAAGTACCGGAGAACGGACGGTTTGCCGGGATCGTTCAAGGGAAAATCAATAACAAGAAGCATGTCCTGCAGCCTTATCTAGGTGAATTCTCAAAGCTATTAAAAGACATTAAAAACGAATCAGAGCCAAAAGGCTGCAACAACTCGCCCACCAGCGTTTGCGGGACCTTTCCTATCAAATTCGAGTAACAATAAAACCACAAACCGCAGTCCTTAAGGACTGCGGTTTTCATGCTCTTCAGACCGCCGTTACAGCAGCGCGGCTGCGGCCACGGGCAGCAGAAATGCCGCCACGAATAACGTGTCCGCCCGCTTCCATACAAACGCCCTGAACCTGCTTCGCCGCGCACCCAGGCGATAGCCCCGGGCCTCCATGGAATCGGCCAACCCGATCGCGCGCCGGAACGCGCCTGTCGTTACCGGGACCAGCAGGGCAATGATCAGCCGTGCCTTCTCCCTCAGCGGGCGGGATGACAGGTCCAGTCCCCGGGACTGCTGGGCCTTCCACAGCCGCTCGGCTTCCTCGAAGATAGTCGGTATGAACCGGAGGGCAATGCCGAGCATCAGCACCAGCCGATCCGTCGGCACGCCGATGCAGGTCAGCGGCCGCAGGAGGCTGCCGAGCCCCTGGGCCAGCTGCTCCGGCTGGGTCGTGAAGGTCAGCACCGCCGCCAGCATGATGAAGAGTCCCATCCGCGAAGCGGACACGATCCCTTTTTCCAATCCGCCGGCATATACCTTGAACGCGCCCACATCCAGCAGTTTCCCGCCTCCCGCATCATAAAGGATGTGAAATACCAGGATGAACAACAGCAGGAACATCAGCGGTTTCATGGCTCTGATGTAATAGCGGTACGGAATACGCGTGGTCCGGATCACCACCGCAGTGAACAGCAGCAGCGCGAGTACCCCCATATATCCGTCCACCAGGAACACGGCCACCATAAAGAGCGGCATAGCCGCCGTCTTGGCGCGGGGATCCAGACGGTGAACCCATGAATCGCCTTCCATATATCGGCCCAGGATGATTTTTCGTTTCATGTCGGCTCCCTCCCCTATCTCCCTTGCCTAGCCCTGCTGCCAGCCCTGTCCTATGATCCCAGCAGTTCCGCATACCATTCCGCCAATGCTGCCGCATCCGGAAGCATTTCCGCAGGTTCGAGTTCAAGCTGTGCGGCCAGCATACCCGCCATCCGCACGGAGGAAGGAGCCATCAGGCCTCCCTGCTCCAGCACCTCCTGCCGATGTACGAGCTCCCCGGCCGTTCCTTGAAACAGGACCTTGCCGTCCTTAATTACCACGAACTCGTCGGCAAAGGCCACGATTTCCTCCAATCGGTGAGTGACGACGAGGACGGTTTTGCCTTGCGTCCTCGTTAATCTATGCAGCCGCTGCATCAGATCCTCCCGGCTGGCAGGATCGAGGGAGGCCGTAGGCTCATCCAAAGCCAAAATGTCGGGATCGGCCGCCAATACGGCCGCAACCGCCGCTTTCCGCATTTGGCCCGAGCTTAGCTTGAAGGGACTCTGCCCCAGCAGCTCCTCATCCAATCCGACGAAGGATGCCGCTCTGCGGACCGCCTCTGCGGCTTCAGCTGGACTCCGTCCGAAATTAAGGGGTCCGAATAATAGATCCTTCTCCACCGTATCTTCAAACAGCTGCTGCTCCGGATATTGAAACACCAGGCCGACCCGCTGCCGCAGCCCGGCGGGAATTTTCTTGCCGTCACCCGATTCAAGGCGGAAATCCAAAATGCGAATCAGACCGTCATCCGCCCGAATCAAACCGTTCATGTGCTGGAGAAGCGTTGATTTCCCCGAGCCCGGCGCACCGAGGACGGCAATCATTCGGCCTTCCTCCAGCTCCAGATTCAGGCCGTCAAGCCCAAGAACCGGACTCATCCCCCGGTCCCGGTAGCGGTAAGAAACCTCTTCGAATGATATGACCATAATGCCTCCAGCACCTCCTTCTCCCTGACCAGCTCGCCGATATCGATTCCTCTCGCTTTCAGCTCCCTGCACAGCTGGAGGGCAAAAGGCGCCTTCAGCCTGCACCGCCGCAGCAAGTCGTCCTGCAGAAGCAGCTCCTTTGGACTGCCGTCCGCTGCCACCATGCCGCCGTCCAGCACGATCATCCGGTCGGCTTCGGCCATCTCCTCCACATCATGGGTGATGGAGATGAGCGTGTACCTGCCTTCGGCGTGCATGGCCCGCATCAGGCCCAGCAGCTCATTCTTGGCCTTCTCATCCAGCATGGAGGCCGCCTCGTCCATGACAATGATGGAAGGCTCCATCGCCAGCACGGCAGCGATGGCCGCCCGCTGCTTCTGTCCGCCGGACAGAGTGGCCGGATGCCGTTGGAGCAGATGGACGATATCCAGCCGCTCCGCATAGGTTCGAATCCGCTGCAGCATCTCTTCCCGGCTCAGGCACAGATTTTCCAGGCCAAACGCGATATCATCCTCTACGGTGAGGCCGACAAACTGATCGTCCGGGTTCGCAAACACCATGCCGATATGACGGCGAATGTCGCCCAGCGTGCGGCCGTTCAGCTCCAGCCCATCGATCAGAATGCGTCCCCGGCTCATGAGGAGCAGGCCGTTCAACAGCCGAATGAGCGTGGACTTGCCTGCCCCGTTTCTTCCGGCGATGCATACCCACTGTCCATGGGGGATCGCCAGCGAGACATCTTTGAGCACGTTCGTGCAGCCTTGTCCGTAATATACATGCTTGAGCTTTACTGCATGCTCTGACTTATCGGTTATGCCCGCCATGCCTAACGCCTCCCCCTTAGCTTTCTGTGTGAAACATGCCGAACGGATCAATACGCCGCAGGGATTCGATCAGATATTTTGCGGCCCATCCGACGAAGATCCCGGTCACCACGCCCGCCCCGAGCAGAAAGGGCAGGTAATAATAGATTTTTGCCGTCCCCAATACCAGCGAGGCTGCCGTCAATTGTCCGATATTATGAGCGATGCCGCCCGCGATGCTCACCCCGGTTAAGCTGAAATTGCTCCCCCCGAGCCTCAGCATGACATACATCACCAGATAACTCGCCAGAGCGCCGAACATGCTGAACAGGAAGGTCGAGAAGCTGCCGAGTATAAAGGCGGTCAACAATGTTTTTAAGACAATGAGCCACAAGGCATCCCTGCCCCCAAGGCAGACCAGACAGGTCAGAACCATAATATTGCCGAGCCCCAGCTTGGCGCCGGGTATCGTGACCGCGAACGGAATCAGGGCTTCCACAATGCCCAGCACCACCGATAATGATGCGCAGATGGCGATCACGACCAGCTTGCGGAGCGCATAAGGATCAGGAGACAACGGCATCCGGCTCACTTCCTTTAATTTGTTCTCCGGTCACTTCAACGAACACGCGATTAGGCAAACATACGATGGTGCCATGGATGTCGTGAACGTGGCCGAACCCGATGCAGAGCTGATCCGGACAATCCGACTCCACCATCTCGATCCCTTCGCGCGAGATCCTCAAAAGGTTGTATCCCCGCTCCGTCCGGATTTCTATGTCTCGGGGCTCTTCCGTCAGCGCCACCGTATCATAATGCTTTCCGTTCACCTCGATCATGGCATAGGTTCCCTTTGCCGTTCCGTCTTCCCCCATAAATTTGGATATTCCAAACCAGGCGACAGCCGCTATCAGCACAAGCGCTATTCCAATATCTCCGCGTTTCATCAGCATCTCTCCACTTCGCTTTGCTTATCTTCATTATCAGGGCTGCACAAAGTGCCAGAAATGATTTTTCTCACATTCAGCGGGGTAACGGTCTGATACGCTGAGATCATCGGAACTCGATGCAAAAACAGCATCAGAATTCGAAGAGGAGGCACTATCATGTATAGGAAGTTTCTTTCCTGCAGCAGCCTGTTGATCATGCTCACCCTGTTGATGACGGGAGCGATCGGCTGCACAACCAAAGCGGATCAGAAGACAGCCGCCAGCAACGAACCGGCAGCCGAACGTTACTTTATATTCGATACCATTGTAAGTCTCCGCGTTTACGATGAACGGATGACACCCCGGCATTTCGACGAGGTTAGGGCTCTGCTGGAACGGATCGACCAGCGTATGAACCGGCAGCTGGCCGGCAGCGAGATCGGTCAGGTCAATCAAGCGGCAGGCAAATCCGAGGTCAGCGTTTCGGAAGAGACCTTCAAGGTGGTCCAAACCGCCATCGATTACGCAGCGGCTTCCGGCGGACATTTCGAACCGACCGTAGGCCCGCTTGTGGATCTCTGGGGCATCGGGGGCGAACACCCCGCAGTGCCGAAAGAAGATGAGCTCGCTGCCGCCATGCAGCGAATGAACTACAAGGATGTGATTTTGAATCCGGCATCGAACGCCATCCGGCTGAAGAAGGAGGGAATGTCGCTGGATCTAGGCGCCATCGCCAAAGGATATGCCGCAGATGTCATCGCGGACTATTTGCAGCAGCAGGATTTCCGCTCCGCCATCATTGACCTCGGGGGCAACATCCTGGCCATGGGTTCAAAGCCGGACGGCTCACCGTGGAATATCGGCATCCAGGACCCTGAGAAGGATCGCGGGCAATCCCTGGGTACCCTTCAAGCCGTCAACAAGACCATCGTGACCTCCGGCGTGTATGAGCGCTTCTTCGAAGCAGAAGGAACAGTGTATCACCATATTCTGAGCCCCTTCACCGGTTACCCGGTCGATAATGACCTGCTCAGCGTGACGATCGTGACCGACACGTCCATGGACGCCGATGCCATGTCGACTTCCGTTTTTTCGCTTGGGCTTACGGAAGGTCGGCAGTTCGTCGAGAGCCGGGATGACGCCGATGCCATTTTCGTCACCACCGACCATCAAATCTATCTCACCTCAGGTCTGACCGATACATTCAAACTGACGAATGACCATTATCAGCTTGCCGAATAAGTTACGAAAAGGAGAAGATCGTATGAAACAGAATCGAGCTGCAAGGTCCGATGCGAAGAATGGAGGGCTGTTTCCTGCGGCCACTTCCTTCGTCTTTTCGCCGCCGCATCTCGCTTTAATCCGGGAAATGGCCGAGCCAATCGGTTTGTTTGCCGGCGATTGTCTGTATCAGGAGAACGATCCTGCCGACCGGCTGTACTTCGTAAACCGGGGAAGCCTGAAGGTATCCAAGCTGCTGGAAGGCGGATTGTCGGCAACCTTGTCGCTCCACATCCCGGGCGATCTGTTCGGTGAGCCCGATCCGTTCGGACGAGCCGTGCATCATTTCGAAGCCAGGGCCATGGAGGATAGCGAGGTCGGCGTCGTGCCCCAGACCGAGCTGGATAAAATCATCCGCATCAACGGTGACTTTGCCGTGGAATATATGGGCTGGATGGCGCTCATGCAGCGTACCACGCAGAGCAAACTGCGCGATCTGCTGCTGCATGGCAAATCCGGCGCCCTATGCTCTCTGCTGCTGCGGCTGTACAATATGTACGGCACCGGCGGGACCGCCAAGGATCACAGGGCCATCATCGGCAAGCGGATCACGAATCTGGAGATGGCGGAGATGATCGGCTCTACTCGCGAAAGCGTCAACCGTATCTTGAACGAGCTTAAGGATCTTGGCGTGATTTCTACCGAGCGGGGGCGCATCGTTCTGAATGACCCCGCTTATTTGCGGAATATTTGCCACTGTGAGGACTGCCCCAAAGAGATTTGCCGAATGTAACGGACATCCACAAAAAACCTCTGAATGGAACACGGAGTCAACAGCAATCTTTTACCCGTGCCCAAACAGAGGTCTATTCTTCTAATAGAGCATCCCATGTATTTTCTATTACACGCAGGGAATCGAAATTTCCACATGAAAACTGCGCTAATTCTCGGTGTATCATGGCTCCGCCTTGCGCGCTATGATGGAGTTGGTTTAACGGTTTAAAGGGAAACGCACACTTTTCGCATGTATATCTGAGAGCGTTTCCATTCCAACTCTGCTTAGAAATGAGGTTTTGCTCATGAAATATCCGTTCCAGGATCCGGATCTGCCGCTGGAAGAGCGGGTTCACGATCTGGTGTCCCGATTGACCTTGGACGAAAAAATCGAATTAATGTGCCAATACCAGACGGAAATCCCCCGTCTCGGCGTGCAAAAATATAAGCATGGCACCGAAGGCGCCCACGGCGTGGCATGGCTTGGCGAAGCGACGGTCTTCCCGCAAAACACCGGACTTGCGTGCACGTGGAATCCCGAGCTGATGCGTGAAATCGGCTCGGTCATCGCAGAGGAAGCCCGGGTCTATTACCAGCGCGACCGGGCCATCAACGGACTGACCATCTGGGCGCCGACAGTGGATCTGGAACGCGATCCCCGGTGGGGCCGGACGGAGGAAGCCTACGGGGAAGACCCGCACCTGACCGGGCAACTATCCACCGGACTGGTGAAGGGCATGCAGGGAGACCATCCCTTCTACTACAAAACGGTTGCTACCCTGAAGCACTTCTACGGCAATAACAATGAAGCCGACCGCGGCAGCGCCTCGGTAAGCATCGATCCGAGAAACAAGCGCGAATATTATCTGAAAGCTTTCGAGGCTCCGTTCCGGGAAGGGAAAGCCGGTTCCATGATGACCGCGTATAACGGCATCAACGGCACGCCGTGCAACCTGAACCATGAAGTGAACGATATCGTCAAGCAGGAATGGGGCATGGACGGATTCGTCGTAGGGGACGCGGGTGACGTGCTGGGTACCGTCATGGACCATCATTATGTCGCTTCCTACGCGGAGGCCGTTGCGGATTCCGTCAAAGCCGGGATCGACAGCATCACCGACGATCAGGACATCTCCTTCCGCGCTCTCCGCGATGCTTTGGAGCAAGGATTGCTCGAAGAGCAGCATCTGGACCATGCCCTCCGCAATACCTTCCGCGTCCGATTCCGCCTTGGCGAATTCGACCCGGAAGAGCGGAATCCATACAGCCGCGTACCGGAGTCGAAGCTCTGCGCGCCGGAGCATGCCGAATTATCTCTTCGAGCCGCACGTGAGTCGATCGTGCTGCTGAAGAACGACGGTTTGCTTCCCCTTCCGCGTGATCCGTTCAAATCCGCGGCCGTGATCGGACCGCTCGCCAACGAAGCGTTCACGGATTGGTACAGCGGCACGCCTCCCTACCGGATTACGCCGCTTCAGGGCGTGCAGGCCAAAGCGGGAGACCGCAGCGTTCAATTCCATACGGGATTGGATCAGGTGCGCCTTCGTTCTGCCGTCAGCGGCACGTATGTCGCCCTGTCTTCCGAGGAGCAGGGCATCCTGCTTGCAGGCACGTCAGAATCCGCCGATGCCGCCGTGTTCGAGCGAAACGACTGGGGCTGGAGCTCCGTCACGCTCCGCCTGGTCAGCAGCGGCAAATTCGTGACGGAAACGGAAACAGGGCTGCAAGCTGCAGCCGATGAGGCTCGCGGCTGGTTCGTGAAGGAGGCTTTCGGCTTCGAGGCGTTGCCGGACGGAAGCTTTATGATGAAAAACTGGGAAGGCAAACCGATCCTGCTCGATGAGCATGGCCGGCTTGTTGTTGGCGGCATCGAGGAAAGTGGAGCGCCGTTTACCATCGAAACGGTTCAGGACGGCATCGCTGAAGCCGTTGCAGCGGCAGCATCGGCTGAAACCGCCGTCGTCTTCGTGGGAAACAGCCCGTTCATTAACGGCAAGGAAACGATCGACCGTCCCGACATCACCCTTCCGCCTGCACAGCAGGCCTTGATACAGGCGGTGTTCGAGGCTAATCCCCGTACGGTGGTGGTCATCGTAGGCGGGTATCCGTTCGCGGTGAACTGGGAACAGGAGCATCTGCCGGCCATCCTCTTTACGTCTCACGCCGGGCAGGAGCTGGGCCATGCGGTGGCCGACGTATTGTACGGAGATTACAATCCGGGCGGCCGGTTAAACATGACGTGGTACAAGTCAACCGAGCAGCTTCCGGACATCATGGATTACGACATTATCAAAGGAAAACGGACCTATCAATATTTCGACGGGGATGTACTATATCCGTTCGGTCACGGTCTCAGCTACTCCCGCTTCAAGTACAGCGGTCTATTGCTGAGCCAGCCGAAAATGACGGCCGAAGGCAGCGTAACCGTTACCGTTGCCGTAAGGAACGAGAGCCAGCGGGCCGGGGATGAGGTGGTTCAGCTGTATGTGAAGGCTGACTCCTCCCGCGTCATCCGTCCGCTCAAAACATTGAAGGGCTTCCGCCGCGTCCATGTGGCTCCGGACACTTCGGAAACGGTAACCTTTGAGCTCAAGGCCGAGGATCTGGCCTTCTGGGACGTTACCCGAGAGCGCTACTGCGTGGAAAGCGGGACCTATACGCTCATGGCTGGACCATCCTCCGGCCGACTGCCGGTCACCGCAGTCCTTCAAGTCGAAGGAGAGACGATCCCGCCACGCATGCTGCGAGAGCCTGTTCGAGCAGTGAATTATGACGACTACCAGGGTGTCTTCCTGGATGAATGCCGCGAAGGCGGCGAAAGCATCCGTTTAACCGGCGACTCGGGATGGATCGCCTTCTATGACGCCGATCTCGGCGATTCTTCGGCCACGTTCGAGGCCAGGGTGAGCGGACATATCAAGGGCGGCGACATCGTCATTACAACCGGCAGCCCGGATGGTCCGAAAGTCGGAAGCTGCAGGGTTCTGCCGACCGGAGGACGCCAGGCCTGGACGACGGTGGAGGCCGATCTGAAGGGGTTAACAGGACGCGCCGACGTCTTCCTGATCATGAAAGGCGAGGTGCAGATCAGCTGGTTCCGCATAGCTTAAGCCGACAGCGGCCCAGTGATAACCCTCTGTAATATGCTTAATCGATGGTTCTAACGAGCCTGCCAGCGGCACCCCATCTTACAGATATCCATAGAACATCAGCCCTACGTTTTATACGTTGGGCTGATGTTCTTTTTTGTTAGAATGAAGTCAATCCGAAAATATAAGAAAATGTCCCCGCCTTCGTTACAAGGCCACCTCCGCAAAAAAAATATGAACCCTTTCCAAGGGTCATTTGTTTATTAGACATAACGCAAAGAAAGGAGTGCCTTGGATTGACGGAACGCGAGTTATTCGATTCATACAACAAGGATGTGTACCGTACCTGCTACTACATGCTGCGGAACGCCCAAGACGCGGAAGATCTCTGCCACGACGTATTCGTCACCGTATTTCGCCAGGATTGGAGAAGCGTGGAGCATACACGCGCCTGGATCATGCGCATCGCGATGAATCATTGCCTGAACCTGCTTAGAAGGAATCAGACCCAGCGGGAAAAGCAAGGCCAGGTCGAATGGCTCCACGAGCAGACCGCGGCATCGGTTAAATCCGTGGACACCATCGTATTGGAAAAAGCCGCGGCGGCGGAATGGGAGAAACTGCTGCGGCAGCTTCCGGACAAGCTGATGGCCGTGGTCACGCTTCGCTATATCGGCGAGCTATCAATGGCGGAAATCGCCGAAACGCTGAAAATTCCCGTCGGAACGGTTAAATCAAGGCTTCACAAAGCATTGAAAATCATGCGTAAAAAGCTCGAGCATCATAACGGCTTTTGGCTGAAGGGAGAGAAACAACTTGGAACGTTTTGAGAACAATCTGAAAAATCAGATGAACACAGCGAATAACGTGTCTTATCCTGATTTTGACCGGATGTGGAGCAGCATTCAGCAGGACGAATTGAAGGTAGTCGGAGGGGAAGCGATTCCGCTTCGTCCGCGTAAGCGAAAGCGAATTGCGATCATTACCGGGATATCCGTCGCCCTTATGGCCACACCGGTCTATGCAGCCTTAAATTATGACTGGTCCCATCTTCTGTCTTACAAGGCCGGGATCCAGACCGCGCTAGAACAAGGGCTTGGCCAGTCGATTGAGAAATCCGTTACGAAGGATGGCATAACGCTAACGGTGCACACGGCATTTATCGATGAGAACCGCACGTTCCTGCTCTACAGCCTGGATCCGGGCTCGACGCGGGCCGGCGAACAAATCGCTTTTGATCGAATCGGGCTTAAAGATAAGGAAGGCCATTCCGTCGAGGGCCATTATTCCCATCAGTGGAACGAGGAGTTAGGCGTATTCCAGGGGTATTTCGAGACCGATTGGGTTGCTGAGGGCCAGATCGCGGATATCGAGTTTGCGATGGAGAATATCCGTTTTACCGGCGACGGAAAACAGTCCATCCCTTACGACCCTCAAAACCCGAATACGCAGGTATTCCCCATTCAAAAGGATGGCATTGGCAGCGTGACCCTGAAGTCCTTCGAGCAAGCCGAAGGCAGTATCCTGCTTCAATCGGCGATTAGATTTACGGACCCTGAAATGAACAGCAGAAGCTGGGTGCGAATTCAAGCGACCGATGACAGGAATGAGATGATTAAGGAGGTTAAAGCTCCTACCTTCGGAACCCCGGCAGCCTCCGGGGAATACTTGAGTCAGCAAATATTCAAATCCGATTCCCTGCGTGCGGAAGGTACGACATTCCAGCTGGCTTATGATCGCACGCTGGAGAACGCAGACGGTATTTGGAGCTTGAATATGGCGCTGTCCAAGAAACAAATGGACAACGGCACATGGAAGGACGTGCTGAATATCCCTGTAGATCAGGTGCCTGGCGAAACGAAGATCCATGAAATGATCGTGACGCCAACCCAAGTCCGGCTAATCCTGACCCATAAGGAAAAGCATACCCGTTTTCCATACATGGACTATCAGCTGGACGTAGGCGGGACGCTGTTAAGCGGAAGCATGTGGCATGTGCCCGGCCAGTCCAAGAAGACGGAGCTGCGCTTTGAGATGACCGGGCTGAATGCAGCCTCTCTGGCAAACCAACCCGTGTCTCTGGTCGCCAAGCACCGAGTCGACGCATTCGCCGGTGACAAGAGTCCGATCCGCTTGACCGATATTTCGGCTGAGCATCAGACCTTAACGTCCAGCATCGCCGGCTATCCGATCACGTGGACCTATTACATGAAGGACCACAACCTCTATGTGGAATCCTTGAGCTCCGACCCGGCGTTCGGCGGCGTCAACCAGACTTATTATCTGGACGGCGAAGATCGGAGCTATGGCATGCCGGCCATCATCGGCCTGATCGGCGATGACAGCAATAGACATATGGACGTGTATGAAAATTTCGACAATACCGATCTCGAAGTGTATGTTTCGAACTATACCACCCATAAGCGGGACGATGTCCTGCGCATCCCGCTTATGGCCGGAAAATAAACATATAAGCGTTATAAAGACAAAGAAACCCTCTGGACGGACGAAAAGTTACCCGGGATAGCATTTCTGCCAAGAAATGCGGCCCTTTCGAAGCTTTCGTTCCCCATCCATGAAGGGTTTCTTCTTTTTTTCGTTCACATGTCACAATTCCCGGCGGCAAACTGTCATATAGGTGAATATCAACCTCAAACGTAAAGGGGAACTGAACATGGAACTGCGAATGAATTACCGGTCGGCCAATCCCGAAGCCTTCAAGACCCTGCTTGCCCTGGAGCAAGCGGCCCAAAAAAGCGGACTGGATCACAAGCTGTACGAGATCATCAAGCTCCGGGCATCCCAGATCAACGGCTGCTCCTTCTGCGTGGATATGCATTCGAAGGATCTGCTCTCCATGGGCGAGAGCGTGGACCGTCTCCTCCTTCTGCCGATGTGGCGCGAAGTGCCGATCTATTCCGACGAGGAACGGGCCGTCATCGAATTGACGGAATGCGTGACCAAGCTGTCCGAAGCCGGCGTTCCGGCCGAAGTATACGAACGCGTGCGCAAGCATTTTGACGAGAAGCAATTCGTCGATCTGGTCATGGCGATTACGACCATCAATGCCTGGAACCGGATCGGCGTCGCTACAGGGCTGTTCCCGGGCTGTTTTGATTAAACAGCTGCAATTTATCCGGATTGACCACAAGAAAAATCCGGCTGATACGGGATAAGTCGGGTTCCCACTCAGCCGTAATGACCATGGAGACCCTGCCTTCCCGCTTCAGCAATACACCGGGCTCCCCGTTGACGGAGACGGGTTCAAACCCTTCCCGGAACGAGCCTTTGGCAGACAATCCCTCGAAGAAAGCCCGTACCCGCTCCATGCCCAATATCGGATTGATGGCTGCCTTCACTTTGCCGCCGCCATCCGACAGCAGCGTGACTTCTTCCTTCAGGAAAGAGAGCAGCGGCTTAAAATTCCCCATATCGGACGCCCGCAGGAAGGCTTCAACGAAGCGTTCCTGCTGTTCCGTCCGGGTCCCTTCTCCCACCGGCCCCTCCGAATGGCGGCCCATTTTTTCCTTGGCACGGCTGAAGGTCTTGCGGCAGCTGATCTCCGTCTTTCCAAGCATCTCCGAGATTTCATGATATTCGAGACCCAGCGTATCTTTGGCGATATAGACGGCACGCTCCAGCGGCGTTAAGCGTTGAAGCAGCACCAGATAGGCATATCCGATATTCTCGCGGCGTTCCGCAGGATCGGACCGCTTTATCATGTCATAATCCGGCATCGGCTCCGGCAGCCAGGGACCGGTATACGTTTCGCGCTGGCGCCTGGACGATTTCAGCAGGTTGATGCAGCGGTTCGTTGTCATTTTGGCCAAATACGCCTTCTCGTTAAGCACCTCTCCCCGATCCATCTGCACGAATTGGGAAAAAACATCCTGCACGATGTCCTCCGCATCCGCTGCACTACCCAGCATCCGGTAGGCCAGGCCGAACATCATCGGCTTGTATTCGATATAGATTTGATCCCATAACATCAGGCACACCTTCTTACTCTGTATATTGTCGACAGTAAGCTACACCACCTATAAGACAGATGAACGCTGCCGTCTGTGACATCAAGACGCTCTAATCCTACTCTATCCTATAGATCCCGATCCCTGAAAGGGTCAGTTTATCAGAGAGTTGGAGGGTCAACCAACGCTGCGTTCTTTATCTAATATGAACATTGCGACAAGGATCGATAAATCTATCGACATTTGGGTAATTTTTAAATAACATATGGAATGACCTCACCACACACGTAAAAGGTTTAAGAGTTTAGAAAGTAGGGACATTCATGAAAAAATCCACCCCTTTACGTCGCGTCGAATTCGGTTATTTTCTGCTGATTGCTCTTGCCGTCGTCCAGCAGGCGTTATTATTTTGGCACATCCATGTAAACCAAAGTTTTACTTTCATGGAATTTATGTTTAGCATCGGCTCGTTGGCCGCTTTGCTTATCGGCTTCTTCCTGCCGGTCGGCGTTTCGACGGTCGCCGTTTTTGTTTATTTGGTCACGTATTTCGTCTGGTTGTCCACGCTGGCTCCGATCCATGCGCTCACGTTGTCCTGGATTTTGCTGCTGCCCGCCAATACCGCCATTGCCGTCTTCATTAAGCTGGCTCTCGTGCGAAGCCGTAGATTTATCCGCCGTCTCGAGCAGCTCAGGAAAACCAACCCGGACATCGACATTGACACCTCGCTCGGCAGCAAGGAGGCTTTTGAAAGCACGCTGGTGAAGCAAGCGAATCTGGCCCATCGGTATTCCGATCAATACGGCTTCTGCATTATGATGTTTAAGCTCGATTTCCTCCCCCTGACCAGGGAAAACGTCGGCTCCCACCGCTTTGCCAAGCTGATTGTAGAACTGTCCAATACGATTCAGAAGCAGATCCGTTACGAGGACTATAAGTTCTCCATCGGCGAAGGGCGGTTTATCATTCTGTGTCCGCTCACCAAGCCGGAGTACCTCAAAAGCCTCATGGACCGCATCAAAGTCGCCATGATGAACGTCCCTTTCCGGGATAAAAAAGGCATGTCCCTCAAGCTAGTGGTCCGAGCCGGCGGCCTCGTGTTCCAGAAAGAGCAGTTCAGCCGGTATGAACATATCGATGACGTCATCTCCGCTTTAGAACGAAATACCGAAACCGACCTCATCGGGGAGTATATCTAACGAAGTGATCATCACCATGAAAAAGGAGGCTTGCAGCCGATGTCGTATACCCATTGGTTTATCCCTCTCTGCATCGGGGTCAGCATCGTGTTCTCCATCGCCATCATCATCCTGACGATCGCAACCTTAAGCTTCCGTTCGAAAATCAAACGAAAGTATGATCGGGGGAAGTTCAGTGACTGACTTTTTCCTCGTTATCTCCATCATCAGCATATGGATTGCCGTACTGGAGTCAATTATTATCATGGCCGGTGCCATCGTGTTCATTCATAAACAAAGCCGGCAGAAGCTGGTGAATCCCGGCAATTTGGAGGATTACCCCACCGTGACGGTCATGGTCCCCGCGCACAATGAGGAATTGGTCATCCAGGCAACGGTCGAGCACATTTTGCAGATGAATTACCCTCACCACAAAATGCAGCTGATTGTCATCGCCGACAATTGCAAGGATCAAACGGCCGAGCGGTTAAAAGCGCTGAAAGCGAATGAGCGTTACCGGAACCGCAACTTTGTGATCCTGGAGAGAACCGGAACCGGCGGCAAATCGGGCGCTTTGAACGACGCGCTCAAGCAGGCAACGGGCGAATGGATCTGTGTTTACGACGCGGACGCCGCTCCTGAGAAAAATGCGCTGTTGTTTCTCACGCAGAAGGCGATGGAGCAGCCCGAACGCTACGGGGCCGTCTTCGGGCGCAACAAGGCCCGTAACCGCGGGCAGAATTTCCTGTCCCGCTGCATCAATCTGGAGCTGGTGACCATTCAGCGCGTGCATCATACCGGACTGTGGCAGCTGTTTAAGCTGGGTACCATTCCCGGCACGAACTTTATCGTGAAAACCGCGCTCATTCAGGACATCGGCGGATGGGATGAGCATGCGATCACCGAAGATACCGCGATTTCGTTTCAGATCCTGACAAGGGGACAGCTGATTGCGCTGGCTCCCCAAGCCGAAGCTTATCAGCAGGAGCCAGAGGATCTGAAGGTGTACATGAAGCAGCGCGAACGCTGGGCCAAAGGCAACTACAGCGTCGTCACGGATAATATTCGTCATCTGTTCGACCGGAGCAGCTGGCGGATTAAGCTGCATGTGCTGTATTACGCGGCCAGTTACTTCTGGTTTATGATTGCCATCATCATCTCGGATATTATATTTATCGCCAATATCGTGTATCAGATCATCGCGCTGTTTAATCCGGCCGTCGTCTCCCCTTTCCGGTTTGAAGGGGATGTCTACATGTATCTCGTCATTGCCTGGGCCTTAATGTATTACATCTACGTCCTGCAGATTAACCTGGCGCTCGCAACGGACATCGGCCAAAGCACCACGCGCAACTTCATTCTATCCTGCGTGTCGTACTTCACCTACGCTCAGCTGTTCCTCGTCATATCCATCAAGGCGTTCTACTCCATGATCGTGGACAAGATTACGGGCAGGGAATCCAAGTGGTATAAGACGGAGCGGTTTGGATAGAGAGCCGCACTTCACTTATATTTGGTGTTAGAAAAATAAAGAAGGGATCGCCATGTTATTGGCGATCCCTTCTTCTTGTTTCACTATGTTTACCATGCTGCGTAATAGCGTTGCATCGTCATGGCTATTCAATTTTCCTTCCAGTTCTTTTGCTCATTGCGAAGTTTCTCAGGTGTCACGTCATTACCGGCGGGATCCACGATGCTTAATCCCGAAAAGGTGCTCAGCACCTGTCCGCGAATTTCGCGCAGATATTCCGTGCGCAAAACTTGCTGTTCGGCTCTTTCCGCAGCAGTGAGCACTCCTTCCCGCTGTTTTTGTGCCAATTCGTTAATCCGGGTTAAGCTTTGGATCATGATATCCCTCTTTTCCGTTATTGGTTTGTTCATTTATCTTAATTTAAAGATATATTATTTAAAGGTATTTGTCAACCCCCGCGAAACCTTCAATTGCCATCAGGCGTTTTTGTGATTTTTTCCCTATCTAAAGTCCCTTCCTTTCCTTAAACTTGGTGTTTAAGGTTTAATTATTTACAAATCGTGGTTAATGTTAGTATTGAAAACTTGGTGTTGGCAGCATAATACAAATGCAGGTCTTGATCCGTTAGGAAAAATTGCTTATGCCTTTCTGACAGAACATGAAATATAATAGAGGAACTTAACTTTAAACAACTGGGGGAACATCTATGAAATCTCAGCTCAACAACCCAGCTTCACCGGGGAAAAGCGATCGTTTTTCCTCTGCTGGATTCATTCTGGCCGCGATCGGGAGCTCTGTCGGCCTCGGAAACATGTGGAAGTTCCCGTACATTACGGGAGAACACGGCGGCGCAGCTTTCTTTCTGCTCTTCATCATCTGCCTTATCATAATCGGTTTGCCCGTCCTGCTGGCGGAGCTTGCCATCGGACGAGCCGGCCGCGGGAGTGCCGCGACTTCCTTCGTTAAAGCGGGCGGACCGAAAGTCTTCGGGCAGCTTGGATTGCTCCAGGTTATCGCGCCGTTTCTCATCCTGACCTTCTATGTCATTGTGGCAGGCTGGACGCTTCATTATGCGGTCATGTCGTTTAGCGGTAATCTGTACAACAATACGGATTTCGGCGGTCAATTCACTGGGTTTACGGAAGGCTATATGCCGATTATATGGCAAGTTGTCGCTATTGCGATCACGGGCTGGGTAGTAGCTAAGGGCATCTCCGGCGGAATTGAAAAATTCAACAAGGTTCTGATTCCTGGCCTGATCATCCTGTTAATCGTTTTAATGATCCGCGCGGTAACCTTGCCAGGGGCCGGAGCAGGCGTATCCTTCTTCTTGAATCCGGACTTCTCGAAGCTAAGCCCGGAAGCGGCCCTCGTCGCGCTGGGACACGCCTTCTTCTCCCTCTCGCTGGGGATGGGGATTCTGTTGACCTACGGGGCTTATGTCGATAAGCGGCAATCCCTTGGTCCGGCTACCCTCGCCATCGGCGCAGGCGACCTGATCTATGCATTTATTGCCGGGCTTATCATATTCCCGACAACCGCTTCGTTCGGGATCGAGCCGAATGCCGGCCCTTCCCTTGTCTTCATTGCCCTGCCGGCCGCCTTCTCGGCCATGCCGCTGGGCGCTTTTTTCGGAGGATTGTTCTTCGTCCTTCTAGCCATCGCCGCG
>NZ_AEXS01000135.1:0-3661 GCF_000204455.1 Paenibacillus sp. HGF5
GAGGAGACCTGGTCCCTGCGGTCGTCAATTTTAACGGAAGTCGATACGCGCTTTGCCCCGGACAGAAAAGGCGCTTCATGCAAAGCCTCAATCGCCCGCCAGATCATGTTAAGCTCTCCCTCGATGATCGTGCTCATCGATGTCAGCTCATAGGAAATCCCGTCCTGCTGTTTCAATATTCGCTGCATCTCGGCGACATAAGCGCTTAAACTCGTGGTTGCGGTTCCGATCGGAATCACCGTTACCTCTGCTATTGCCATCTGAACAACCTCCCTCGTCATATCTAAATCATGTGATACTCTTCCATTTTCCAATTCCAATTCCGGATACGGATACGGATATCATACCAATTTCGGTCCGCCATATCAAAGCCCTTCAATTTTAGCTTCACACAAGATATAGTGTATCCTGACCGCCTCATCCATACGGCTATATCCTATTTTGTCAAAACGAGAATATACGCGGTATCTGCGCAGAAAAGGTCGCATTTGGTCACAATCCAGGAAATCTTATCGCCTTTTGACAGTTTCTTAACTGGCACAATGACCGCTCGTTTGCTATAATTCTTTTTGCGTTCAATTTTAAGAATATGGTTTACAAACACAATATATTGGGTTAAATTAGATTAACAACAACCAAATATAGTGTATATAGGTGCCGGATCAACCCATAAGGCAGTCCGGCTTAATAGGGAAGCATGGTGTAAATCCATCACGGTCCCGCCACTGTAAGGGCTCTTAGGCTGTTCATCATTTTTTCAGCCTTCCTCATACGGCATAGCCACCGAAGAATCGGATCAAGGTTTTCGGGAGGCACCGCCGGGAGGCAGAAGCCCGAGTCAGAGACCTGCCTATATACTGCAGACACCAACCTACGGGGCTTTAGGTAAGTGTTCGTTAAACTTGCGTCTGTACATAACATCATGCCCGTTCAAGGGCTTATGTCAAACGTCATTTCCGATCACAGCGCACGGACATTTTCAAGCCTGCCCGCGGGTTTTAGAAAATGTTTTTTTGATGTCCTTTTTCATATTTCCCCCGAAGAAAGCGAGGAATTTATTCATGCCCCAGCTCGTAGTTAAACCGAACAACCGTCAGCTCGCCTTTGATGAAATTCGCCTCTCCGTCTATGCCGACCGGACTCTGAAAGGATTGGACATGCTCGATAAGGAGCGTCTGCTTCGCGGCGTCAATGCCAAATTGCGCGGTGAGCAAGTTACCGGCGAAGAAATCAGCAGCGCCTTCACGATGTCCGCCCTTGAGCTTGTAACCAAAGAGGAGCCGAATTGGAAGTTTGCAGCTGCGCGTTCGTTTCTGACCTCTTTATATAAAAAAGCGGCTACCAACCGCCGATACAAAGCATATCCGGAAGAACCATACGGTGCCTTCTACCCGCTCATTACGGAGCTTGTACAGAAAGGCATCTATCGCGAGGACCTTCTGACCAGCTACACCAAAGAACAAATCGAAGAACTCGGCGAATGCATCGATCCAAGCCGCGATCTGCTGTTTGACTACATCGGTCTGCTGACGCTGGCTGAGCGTTACCTGGCAAACGACTTTGACGGTCGCGTCATGGAACTTCCGCAAGAACGCTACATGGTCATCGCGATGTTCCTCATGCATAACGAGCCTGCCGACAAGCGTCTTGACCTTGTCAAGGAAGCCTACTGGGCCATGAGCAACCTGTACATGACGGCGGCTACGCCGACCATGTCCAATGCAGGTAAAAAAGTAGCCGGCCAGCTGTCCAGCTGCTTCATCGATACCGTGGACGACTCCCTGGAAGGGATCTTCGACTCCAATACGGATATCGCCCGTCTCAGCAAAATGGGCGGCGGCATCGGCGTATACCTCGGTAAAGTTCGTGCACGCGGCTCCGATATCCGCGGACACAAGAACACCAGCTCCGGCGTTATCCCTTGGATTCGCCAGCTGAACAACACCGCTGTTAGCGTGGACCAATTGGGAACCCGTAAAGGTGCCATCGCGGTGTACCTGGACGTGTTCCACAAAGACATCCTGTCCTTCCTGGACCTGAAGCTGAACAACGGCGACGAGCGCATGAGAGCGCATGACGTGTTCCACGGCGTATGCCTGCCTGACCTGTTCATGGAGGCTGTCGAAGCTCGTGAAGAGTGGAGCCTGTTCTGTCCGCATGAAGTGAAGAAAATCATGGGCTGGAAAGACGAGAACGGCCGTCCGCTAGGTCTGGAAGACTTCTATGACCATACTCAAGGCGAAGGCGAATTCCGCCAAAAATACGCGGAAGCCGTAGCGAACCCGCTGCTGCCGCGCATTACCGTACAAGCCATCGACATTATGAAGCGCATCATGAAGTCCCAGCTTGAAACGGGTACGCCGTACATGTTCTATCGGGACACCGTCAACCGTGCGAACCCGAACTCGGCTCATGGCATGATCTACTCTTCCAACCTGTGCACGGAGATCATGCAGAACCAATCTCCGACGGTCGTTGAGCAAGAGGAGCTGGTTACGAAAGACGGCCAAACCCGGATCGTGATTTCCAAAATCCCTGGCGATTTCGTTGTCTGCAACCTGAACTCCATCCACTTGGCTCGTGCCGTACCGGCCGGTGTGCTGGAGCGTCTCGTTCCGATCCAGGTTCGCATGCTGGATAACGTCATCGACATTAACAATATTGAAGTTCTGCAAGCTCAATACACCAACAGCCAATATCGCGCGGTCGGTCTCGGCACCTTCGGTCTGCACCACTTGCTGGCGCTGGAAGGCATCCGCTGGGAATCCGACGAAGCCGTTGCCTATAATGACAATCTGTACGAACACATCAACTACCTGCTCGTCAAATCCAGCATGGAGCTGGCCAAGGAAAAAGGCCACTATCCGAAATTCAAAGGCTCCGACTGGGAGAGCGGCGAGTACTTCACGTTCCGCGGTTATACCGACGGCGAGCATGAAGGCAAGTTCGTGACCACCGAGCAGTGGCGTGAATTGCAGCAGGAAGTGCAAGCGAACGGCGTCCGTAACGCATGGCTGTTTGCCATCGCGCCGAACGGCTCCACCTCGATCATCGCGGGTTCCACGGCGAGCATCGATCCATTGTACGAACTTCTGTCTTATGAAGAAAAAACCACTTATAAAGTGGCGAACCCTGCTCCGGATCTGTCCGAGAAAACGATCTGGTACTATAAAACGGCTTTCTTGATCGACCAGCATTGGTCCATCAAAATGGCTGCCGCCCGTCAGCGTCACGTTGACCAAGCGCAAAGCTTTAACCTGTACGTCCGCCCTGATATCCGGGCTTCGGAATTCCTGGAGCTGCATCTGCATGCCTGGAAAGCCGGCATCAAATCCACGTACTATGTACGCAGCCGCGCGCTGACGATTGAAGAGTGTGAGTCGTGCGCAAGCTAAGAGTTTAGAGTAACCTTTTTCGAACCCACCCAAACCCTCCCTTCCAAGGGAGGGCCCCAAGGGCTCTGCCCTCTGGACACCCGCAAGGTGGGTTGGATGTGAATGAGGCGCTTCTTAAGTTACTTTAGTGGCTAGGAGCGCTTTCTCCCTGCGGGAACGCTGGAATACGGCGCGGGGACCATTGAGTTACTTCGTGCAATTTGTTGAGTTACTGTCTGCTGGGATCGCTCTCCCCTTGGGAATCGCTTCTCATGCGGCGCGGGACT